>JAVXWK010000290.1:0-6826 GCA_032230575.1 Pseudonocardiales bacterium
GTGTCAGCGCAGGCGACCGCTGGCTACGGCACGACGAGCTACGCGATCAGCCAGTTCATCGGCTCGGACCCGCACTACTTCGAGACGACGAACAGTGCCGTCGCGCAGGGGAACCTGTTCTCCGACAACGACATCCAGCAGGCGCGCAAGGTCGTCGTGATCGGCGCGACCGTGGCCACGCAGCTCTTCCCCGGCATCGAGCCGATCGGGAAGTCCATGCTGGTCAACAACATCCCGGTCACCGTCATCGGAGTGCTGGCGGCCAAGGGTTCCAGCGGGTTGCAGGACGCCGACGACATGGCCGTGGCGCCACTGACGACCACGCAGAACGCGTTGACCGGCTACGGGAGCCTCACCCAGATCGTGGTGCAGGCTCGAAGCGCCGACGCGTTGCCGAACGCGCAGGCCCAGGTCACGACGATCTTGAACGGCCGGCACAAGATCACGGGCACGACCGCCGACTACCGGATCCTCAGCCAGGACCAGCTGCTCACCGCGCGCACCGCGACGACGGAGACGTTCACCGTGCTGCTGGCGTCGGTGGCCGCGATCTCGTTGCTGGTGGGCGGAATCGGCATCACGAACATCATGCTGGTCACCGTCACCGAGCGGATCCGCGAGATCGGCATCCGCAAGGCCGTCGGCGCGCCGCGGTCGTCGATCCTCGGGCAGTTCCTGATCGAGGCGACGCTGCTGAGCCTGTTCGGCGGTGCTTTGGGTGTCGCGGCGGGGTTGATAGGCAGCCAGTTCACCATCGCCGGCATCAAGCCCGTGCTGGTGCCGTCGTCGGTGCTGCTGGCGTTCGCGGTGTCGGCGTTGATCGGCCTGTTCTTCGGCAGCTACCCCGCTTCCCGCGCGGCGAAGCTCCGTCCCATCGAAGCCCTCAGGCACGAATAGGAGTTCCTGTGACCAACCCACTCGACCAGCCGCTCGAGAACGACATCTCGGCCGAGCTGACGGAGCGCAAGTCCGGTGTCGGCAAGACCACGATGATCCTCGGTGTCGCGGTGCTCGCCATCGTCGCGTTCGTCGGCGGGGTGTTCGTGCAGAAGTCCTTCGGCTCCACGCAGACTCCGACCCGCCAGAACGCCGCCGGACGCCAGCTCAACGGAAACGGCACGCCGCCTTCTGGTCAGAACCGGCCCAACGGCGGCAACTTCGGGCGTGGCACCGCAGGCACGATCGACCACGTCGACGGCACCACGGTCTACGTGAAGACGCAGAACGGGCAGGTCGTCAAGGTGTCCACTTCGGACTCCACGAAGGTGCAGATCACCTCCGAGGGCAAGCTGACCGACCTGAAGGCCGGCGAGCAGGTCGTGGTGCAGGGACAGGCTGGATCCGACGGCACGGTGACCGGGCAGACCATCACGCAGCGGCCAGCGACCGGGTGATGCAGGATTCTCGCGTGGAACGTGGCCGGTTGCTCGTCGTCGAGGACGAACCCAGCATCCGCGAACTGCTGTGCGCGAGCCTGCGGTTCGCGGGGTTCACGGTGTCCAGCGCGGCGACCGGCGGTGAGGCTTTGCAGGCTGCGCGGGTGGAGTCGCCCGATCTGGTGCTGCTCGACGTGATGCTGCCCGATCGGGACGGGTTCGAGGTGGTGCGGCGGCTGCGTTCGGGCGGCTTGCGGGTGCCGGTGCTCTACCTGACCGCGCGGGACAGTTCGGACGACCGGATCACCGGGCTGACCGTGGGCGGCGACGGGTACATCACCAAGCCGTTCAGCCTGGAGGAGGTCATCGCGCGGGTCACGGCGGTGTTGCGCCGGACGCGGCCCGGGCACGAGGGCGAGCAGCTGACCTGCGGTGACCTGTCGCTGGACGTGGAGAGCCACATCGTGCGGCGCGGATCGCGGGTCGTGGAGCTGTCGCCGACGGAGTTCCGGTTGCTGCACTACCTGATGCGGAACTCCGGGCGGGTGCTGTCGAAGGCGCAGATCCTGGATCAGGTGTGGTCGCACGACTTCGACGGCGATGTCGGCGTGGTCGAGTCGTACATCTCGTACCTGCGACGCAAAGTGGACTCGGACGCGCCGCGGCTGATCCACACCGTGCGTGGACTCGGATACATGATCAGACCATGACGTTGCGCGTGCGGCTGGTGGTCGTGCTCGTCGCCCTGGTGGCCGCGGGTCTGTTCGGCACGTGGCTCGTCGGTTCGAAGGTGATGGAGAACTACCTCCTGCACCAGCTGGACGCCCGGCTGGACCGCGCGGCGGCGGCCGCGCGGCCGTTTCCTGGGCGGGAGAACATGGTCCTGCGCTCGCCCGATGAGGTGCTGTCCGGGACGCCGTTCGAGGGGCTTCCGGCGTATGGGGAACTGACGGCTGGAGAGCACGTCACCGTGGGCTCGCATCGGCTGGTGATGCGGCAGCTCGACGGCGCCGAGCTGGTCGTGGCGACCGACCAGAGCGAGGTCGACAAGGCGGTCGACGACTTGCGGGTGGCGTTCCTGTTGATCAGCCTCGGGGCGCTGATCCTGGTCGGGATGGCAGGGTATGTGCTGGTCCGGTCGTCGACGCGGGCGTTGGAGGAGGTGGAGCAGGTCGCCGGGGAGATCGCGGCGGGTGATCTTTCGCGACGGGTGCCGGTGCGGCGGCCCGGGTCTGAGGTCGGGCGGCTGGCTTCCGCGTTGAACACGATGCTGGGGCAGATCGAGCAGGCGTTCGCGGTGCGGGTTTCGTCGGAGAACCGGATGCGGCAGTTCGTTGCCGATGCGTCGCATGAACTGCGGACGCCGTTGACGTCGATTCGGGGGTATGCCGAGCTATACCGGCAAGGGGCGGCCACGGATGCCTCCGAGGTGTTGCGGCGCATCGAGGATCAGGCCCAGCGGATGGGGGTGCTGGTCGAGGATCTGCTGCAGCTGGCGCGGCTGGACTCCGCGCAGCCGCTGGTGTTGTCCGATGTGGACCTGGTGGTGCTGGTGACCGACGCGGTTCACGAGGCGCGGGTCCGGGATCCTGAACGCACGGTTTCGTTGACGCTGACCGGTCCTGTGGTGGTGCAGGGCGATGAGGCTCGGATACGCCAAGTGCTGACGAACCTGCTCGACAACGCTTTGACGCACACGCCTGCCGGGTCGCCGATCGAGGTCCGGCTTGGTGCTGACGCGATCGAAGTGGCTGATCACGGACCTGGCATGCCTGCCGAACAGGCGTCCCGGGTGTTCGAACGGTTCTACCGCGCGGATTCCGCTCGTGGACCGGGAGGAACCGGCCTGGGGCTCGCGATCGTGGCGGCTTTGGTGGCGGCGCACGGGTGGCGGATCGAACTGGACACCGCGCCGGGTGAGGGCGCGGTGTTCCGCGTGCTGCTAGGCGCGTGACCAGTCGCGTTCGTAGTGCTCTGCCGGGAAGTCGCTCGGGCTGGAGCCCGTCGCGCGGGCGTGCTCGATTTCCTTGCTGTAGCGCTCGTTGCGGGCGCACCACGGTGCCGCGGGGATGTACATGACGTTGCCCCAGCCCTGTTGGTCCTCGACCGGTGCGACGCTGTGGATCATGTCGCAGTGCCACCAGACCGAGTCGCCGGCCTTGACGTCCGGGATGCCGCTCAGGGCTTCGACGAGCAGCTCGTGGTACTTGGGGCTGACCGGGAAGACCTGGTTGACGGTCACGCCGCACATGTCGTCGTCCGGGACGTCGTCGAGCAGCGGGCGCAGCATCAGGTAGGCCATGGCGCCGGGGATCGGGACGGTGTGCAGGACGCCTTGGTCGTGGTCCATGTCCGACAGCGCGGTCCAGCCCTGGAAAGTCCGGAACATCGAGCACATCGTGGTGCCGGGGTACTGCGGGCCGGTGGTGCGGTGGGCGGCGTCCCAGGGGTCGTACTGCTCGACCGTGCCGTTGAAGAGATGCCGGAACGCTCTTTGGTACTCGGCTGTCATCCAGAGATCCAGCGTGCCGGGGTCGAGGTGGGTGCCGAGGCCGTTCGAGTTCGCGCCGGGTGGGCGCCGTCGGATGCGGTCTGGGTAGTGGACGTCGCGGTCCGGGTCGAACCAGCCGTCGCTGTGCCACAGGCTGTTCAGGAACCTTTGGACCGTGGCCATGCGCTCGTGTTCGCGCGCCTCGGTCTGCGCCGGTGACCAGTAGATCGGGTAGATCTCGGGTTTGGAGCCGACGCTGCCGAAGAAGTCGTCGCCAGGGCCGCGGTAGTTGTCGAAGAAGTTGTTGCGCTCGACGTAGTCCACAATGGACTTGTCCCAGGACAGCGCCTGTTCGCGGGCGAAGTGGTTTCTGACGACGAGGCAGCCGCGGCGTTTGACGAGGTCGGTGGGCGCGGTTCCGGCCTCGATGTCGGCGTAGTCGATCACCGGCCAGGCCTGGCCGGCTTTGACGTCGTCGACCTCCTGCTGGATCTGCTTCTCGACGACCGCGAACACCTCCTCGACGGTCCTGCCCGCCGCCTCGATGTTCGCGCGGATCGCCTTTTTGATCTCGCGGACAGCTTTGGGCAGGTCAGACGGGGTGGTTTCCCAGTTCGGCAGCATCTTGCTCCTTCCAGTAAGGCCTCCTAACTTAGAAACATAGGCGTGTCGCACGCTTGTAGGCAAGACCTCTAACTAGAATGCGCGGCGTGACGAAGCCGTCCCAGGAGCTGCTGCGCTCGATCTCCGACGAGCACGTGCTGCGCGCGTTGATGACCTCACGCAGGCTGACGCGCGCCGAGCTGGCCGTGGTCACGGGCCTGTCGAAGCCGACCGTGGGCGAGAGCGTGAAGCGTCTCGAGGAGCTCCGGCTGGTCGCCGACACCGGCGAGCGGACGCCTGGCGGACGCGGGAAGGGGCGGGTCGGCTCGTTCTACGGCCTCGCCGATGTGGGCGTCGCGTTGGTGGTGACGATCGCGCACGACGGCGTGACAGCGTCGTGCGTTGATGCCTACGGAGACTCGGTTTCGCGTGTGCACTCCCCCATCGCCGATCCTTCCGAGGTTGGCTCGGTGTTGCCGATCGCGGCCGTGGAAGCTGTTGCGGGACAACATGTCCGGCTTGCCGTGGTGAGCGCGGCCGATCCCGTCGACCGGCACACCGGGCGCCTCGTGCAGCTGCCGGACTCGCCGTTTCTGGTGGGGGCGCTGGATCCTGTCGAGGTGTTGCGGCCGTTCCTGAGCGGCCCGGTGATCGTGGACAACGACGTGAACTGGGCAGCGCAGGCCGAGCGGGCTTCGACCGGCGTCTCGGACTTCGCCTACCTGTATCTGGGCGAGGGCCTGGGATGCGCGCTCGTCAGCGATGGCGAGGTGCGCCGCGGCCATTCCGGGCTGGCGGGCGAGATCTCTCACCTGATCACGGTCGGGCCGTCCGGGGCGGCTGTGCCGTTCATCGAGGTGTTCGGCTCGTTGGGACTGCGGCAGACCGGGTCGACGGCGATCGACGTCGCGCGGTTGCTGGACAGCCCCGATCTGAACGTGGTGGCGCGGGCGATCGGTGGTGTCGTCACGGCGCTGGTGACGTTGGCGGACCCGGAACTCGTTGTGGTGGGCGGACCTTGGGGCCCGCTGGTGCTCGATGCGATTGGTGAAGCATGCGACCGACTGCCGCGCCACGTCGTTGTGGCGGCGGCGTCGGTCTCGTCCCCGTCGTTCGTCGGCGCGCGGGCTCATGCCTTGGAGCAGCTGCGAAACGCGCTGGTCGAGGCGTCCAGATCACGGTGAGGCTCTAGGCGAGCAGGTCGAGCAGCTTCTGCGGGGGTTCGTCACCGAACAGGCTCTCGGTGATGCCGTCGGCGTCCTCGACGGTCTCCACGGCACGCACGAACATCGCCTCCTCGTACTCGCGCAACGCGGCCTCGACGTCGGTGTGCGTGGCCAGCAAGCGGGCGAGCTCGGCGCCGTCCAGCATGGCGAGGTTGGCGCCTTCGCCGTTGGCCACGCTCAGGTGGGCGGCGTCGCCGAGCAGGGTCACGCCGGGCACCCGGTCCCAGCGATGCCCGCGCGGCAGCGTGTAGTGCGGGCGAAAGATCGGCGTGGTGTCGGACTCGGTGATCAGCGCGGTCAGTTCCGGTGCCCAGCCCTCGAACTCCGCGGCGATCTGCCGGGGATCCGTGACGTCGATGGTGCCGAACCACTCCAGCGGCCTGCTGAACTCGACGTAGGCGTGCAGGGTGTCGCCGCGCTCCCGGTGCGCGAAGATCCCCTTGCCCTCGGACGGGGCGAACATCGAGCCGCCACCGACGGTCTTGGCGATGGCCGGGTGGGCGGTGTCGGCGTTGTGGAGGTAGATCTCGACGAACGTCACGCCCGCGTACTCCGGCTTCGCCTCGCTGAGCAACGGCCTCACGCGAGACCACGCGCCGTCCGCGCCCACGAGCAGTTCCGCTGCCACGCTGCTGCCGTTGGCGAACGTGACCGTGCGGCCCTCGGCGCTCGTCACCTTGTGGCCCCACCGAACGGTGCCGGCCGGGAGGGAGTCGAGCAGGATCTGCCGCAGGTCAGCGCGCTGGATCTCCGGACGGCCGCCGGTGCCGTCGTCGGGCTTGTCGAGCAGGATCGTGCCGTCGGTGTCGAGAACCCGCAGCGCCTGGCGTCCTTCGAGAACCTGGCCGTGGAACTCGTCCATCAACCCGGCCGCTTCCAGGGCGAGCTGGCCGTTGTAGTCGTGGATGTCGAGCATGCCACCCTGCGACCGCGCGTCCGGTGACTCCTCCGCCTCGTAGACGACGGACGGGATGCCGTGGACGTGCAGCACGCGGGCGAGGGTGAGACCGCCGAGACCGGCGCCGATGATCGTGACTGGACTGTGCATGAGGCAACGCTGACGTGAGCTGCTGGCACAGAACGCACACGGCGCTGGTACCCGGCTGTCAGGCGCTGTCAGTCACCACTCG
>JAVXWK010000073.1:0-14894 GCA_032230575.1 Pseudonocardiales bacterium
TGTGGCGGATGATCAGCCCACTCGTGGGGAACTACGGGTAGCTGACGACGTTCACCGGCACAGTGCCCGGCGGCGTCACCGCCCCGACGTCGTTCACCACGTGCGTGATCGTTCCCTGGTAGTTGAGCGACACCGTCAGCAGGTTGTGCATCCTCACCCCGGACCGGTTGGGCACCTCGAACGCGTGCTCAGCCCGGACCGACGGGTTGACGTTGAAGAAGCAGTAGCTGCCGAGTCCCCACGCCTCGTGCGTGGTGACGTTGTCGCCGACCTTGTAGGCCGCGTACCCGGTCACGCCGTTCGGAGCCATCCAGGAAGCCTGGTTCGGGACGTCGTAAGGCATCTCGTTCTGGAAGAAGATCGTCCGTCCACCCTGGCCGTTCCAGATCACCTGGTATTTCTGGTAGTGCTCGACGAACAATCCCGTCGCCAGCACGTTGTTGCCGTTCACCACCACACCGGTGTCACCGACGGCCTCGGTCCAGCCCCACGTTCCGGGGTTGCCGTGGTCGGCACGCCACGCCCAGGTGTGGTCGATGATCGTGTTGTGGCTGTTGACCACCAGGCTGGTGGTCGCCTTGCCCGCCACCGCACCACCGACGCGGAAGAACACGTCCTGCAACGTGGTCGGGTTGGCCGCGTGCGTAGCCGACGATCCCGAAGGCCCCACGGTCAACAGCGCGGAAGAACGCGTGGTCCCCGCGTCGAACAGGATGCCCTTGATCCGCACGCCGTCGACGTCGGCGACCTGCATCGCGTTGACCCCGTTGTCCGGCACGAACGTCGCGTACCCGATGCCGAGCACGACGGTGTTCGGCCGCGTCACGTTGATCGTCTGGTTCAGGTGGTAGATGCCGGGCGTGACGAACAGGTTGCAGCCGCTCGCCAACGCCGCGTTGATCGTGGAAGCCGTGTCACCGGCCTTCACGACGTAGAACTGGCTCATCGGCAACGAGCTGCCCGGCGTCCCACCGTTGATCCACGACGCACCGGAAGCGTTGGTGCGCAACGACGGCAGGAACACCCGGTACTTCCCGGCCTCGAAGTAGAGGTAGGGAACGTCGCGCGACACCGGCGTGGTCGCCAGCGTCGTCTCCGGCGGCGTCGGGAACGTGTTGGCAGGCGCGCCAGGAGTCCCGGAGAACACCATGTTCCACACACCGCCATCCCAACTGCCGTAGTTGGAATCGCGCGTGTACCACTGCTGCTGCGAGATGGACGCCGTCTGCCCCGACACCCGCGTGTCAGCCGTGTAGCCACCCGACGCGAACCCGTAAGAAGCCGGGTACAGCGCCAAGTTGCCGCGGATGTCCATGCGGCGGAACGGTGCTGCCTGCGCCACGGCCCACCGGTTGGTGCCGCTGCTCGGGTTGACGGCCATGTTCTCGGCCGACCGCCAGAAGTTCTGCAGCGCGACACCCTTGTCCGACTCGTTGAACGCGTCGACCGTGATGTCACCGTTGATCACGACATCGCCGGGGTTGCGTCCCAGGCCCGAAACCGAGGTGTAGAAACCGACATCGTCGTGGACGTTGTACGTGCCCGGCTTGAACAGGTGCGCGACCCGGCGCGGCGCCATCTGCGCCGTCAGCGTGTCCTTCTGCATGTTGAAGTCCGCGTCGAGCTGCGACTGGATGCTCGCGGCGGACATCGACGGGTCGAAGATCCGCGTGTTCGGCCCGAAGTTCGGCGTGTCGGACTGCACACAGCCTTGCTGCGTCCCGATCGTGTAAGTAGCGCTGCCCACCGGCGAGTTCGCCAGCCCGGCCTTGATCCCGATCGCGTTGATCGTCCGCGAACTGGGCACTGAAATCGGCCCAGTGTAGAGCGGAGAACTGGCCGTCGGTGTCGAACCGTCCACTGTGTACCGGATGGAAGCCCCGGCAGTCGCGGTCGTGATCGTCACCGTCTGAGCGGACGTGTACGCACCGCCAGGTGGACTGAAGCTCGGCGTCGCAACAGGCGCCTGCGTGCTGCCGTGCGTGTAGGTGAAGTGCGGCGTGTCGTACTGAGGGCCGCCCTTCTCGTAGGTGAACCAGTACTCGATCACGCTGCCCGACGACAGCCCGCCGACAGTCTTCTGCCACACACCACTGTTGTTGGTCATGCGGACGTTCTGCTGCGGCACGTTGGTGATCAAATAGTGCACGTCCACGTACAGCGCGGGAGTCGTAGGCGTGAAGTCGATCCTCGCCTGACTGGCGTCTAGCGCCGTCACGTTCTGCGTGTAGTCGTCGGCAGCTGAGGCTGCCTCGGACGTCGCTAATGACGACAGAGCAATCACTGCGGCGGCAAAGCCGGCCCGCCATCTCGTCTTTGAGAGCGCTCTCACACCTGGGAACGGTAAGCAGGAAAGACCCGAAAAGGCAAGCGACGTTTTCACCCGAACGAGCCCGTACCTTGGACCGAAAACAACCCATAGCGTTTTCCGTATGACCCAAGCGACATCCACCGCGTACAGCCGGGACCTCGGCGACGAGCTGCGACTGCTGCGCGAGCGGTTCTCGACCCTCAACGGCCGCAAGTTCGCGATCCAGCTTGGATGGGATCCAAGCAAGGTCTCGAACATCGAGAACGGCAAGGCGCGCGCGAGCGAGATCGACCTCGCGCAGTACCTTACCGCGTGCGGCCAGGACATAGATTTCTTCGATGACTTCAAGCGCCGCTACTACAACGCCTTCGACCTCGTCTGCGCCCAGACGCTGAGCAGCCTCCGCACGCTCGCGATGACCGAGTCGACGGCAACGAAGATCACCAGTTACGAGGCGACGTCACATCCCGGCCTGTTGCAGACGAGGCAGTACGCGCGAGAGCTGCTGACAGAGCGCGGAATCCACGCGCCGGAGGACGTCGAGCGGTTGGCCGACGCCCGCATCGAGCGTCAGACGGTCCTGCGCCGGCCGTTCCGCCCGGACTGCCTGTTCTACGTCCACGAGCTCGCGTTGCAGCAGCGGGTGGCCAACGCCCAGGTCATGGAGGACCAGTACCTCCGCCTGATGGCGCACACGCACGTCCTCCGGATCGTGCCGCTGCACGCCGGAACCGCCGCCCTCGACGCGAACTTCACCCTGTACGAGTTCGACAAGGCCGCCCCGATCGTCTTCAGCGAGACCACCATGGTGCAGGTCTTCGCTCAGGACGACACGGTCGTCAAGCAGTGCAGGGACCTGTTCGAGCGGCTGGAGGCCCTGGCCCTGGACGAGGAGCGAACGAAGAACAAGCTGGTGGAGTACATCAACGCACTTCGGGAGGACCCCAACGGCTCGCGAGCTTAGGCACCGCGGTTCTCGTTGAGGTAGTTGTAGATCGTGTAGCGGGTGACCTCCAGGACACCCGCTAGATGATCGACCGAGTCGCGGATCAGGAAGAACCCGGCCTCGTCGAGCACCCGCACGACCTGCGACTTGTGCACCTTCTTCATGAGCTCGACCGGCACACCGACGTCCGCGATGGCTTTCTCGACCAGCACTCGTTGGAGTGTGTCCACGTCCTGTGGAAACGACTCGACTGGCCCAGAAGCCTCGTGTGCGGCCAGTTTGTTGACGCACAAGCACCCCACGGCCACGCCGGCCGCGTCACGCACGAACGTCGTCGACGACCAGATCGCGCGCCCATCAGGCGCGTAGGTCTCGTAGCCGGGCATGTCCGTGGTGGTGCCGCGCCGGACCAAACCCAGCAACAGGTCGGTCATCGGCCCGCCCACCTGCCGTCCGGTCAGGGACCCGGCGATCGCGATGATCGAGTTGGGCAGCCGCGCCAGGTCGTGCACCACGACCTCGGTGTCCGGCCCGAGCGCCGAGGCCAGGCTGTCGACCGTCGGCACCAGCGCGGACAACGCCGCCGGAACCGGCGAACTGGCCGCCCCCGACAACGACTTCAGGGCGGCCCGGACGCGTTCCAGCGTGCCGCGCGAAGTCGTGGCGTGCGGCGACAGGCGGACGTGCTCGGGCCGAACCGTTGCCGTGATCCCGAAGGCGTTCAACGCCTCCCCGACTTTGGGAGCCGCCTCGGGCATGGTGAACGCCAAGATCCCAGCGCGCCGCTCACGTGCCGACACGATCTTGCCGCCACAGGACAGCACGATCTCTTCCAGCTCCGCGACCACCTCGGAAACGGTCGCGTCCAGCGTGGAAACTCCGGCGAGCTCAACGAGTTCGAGGGCCTCCGCGAAGGCGCCTGACACGACCGGCGAGAGGTTCGTGATGTTCCACGAGGCGGCGTCCGGCGCGGCATCGTGCACGGAGTCGTCGAACAGGCCGGCGTCGACCGCGCCCGTCCAGCCCGACAGCACGGGCTCGAGCCGTTCCAGCGCCCGGTCCGACAGCACCACGAAACCGGTGCTCCACCCCGCCCGCAACCACTTCTGCCCGCCGACCACGAGCACGTCGGCGAGCTCCCAGGGCTCGTCGACGACCCCGAACCCTTGGATCCCGTCCACGATCAGCAGCCGGTCGCCGATCACTTCGCGCAACGTCGCCAGATCGGCCCGGTAGCCGGTGCGGAAGTCCACAGCGGACACCGACAGCGCGGAAACCTCAGGCGTCAGGCGGGTTGCGACGGCAGCAGGCGCCACCGGTCCGTCGAACACCACCGACGGCAGCCCGGCCCGCACCCAGGGATAGGTGTTGGACGGGAACTCCGACGCCGAGTACATGACCGTGCCGGACAGCCCGAACGCGGCCTGGAACAAGCCGACGGACGTGTTCGGGACGAGCGCCACGTGGTCGGTGTCGGAGTGGCACAACCGCGCGACGGCGGCCTTCACCCGTTGTTCCTCGCGCATCAGCGTGTCCACTGTGGACGGCCCGGCGAGCGAGGCCTGTTCCATCAAGCGCGAGGTGGCCGTGACCACCGGGATCGACGGCGGGCCGAAACGGGCGAAGTCGAGGTACCCCTCCGGTTCGCGGAACTGGGCGAGGTACGAGGCGTCGATCAACTCAAAGCACCTTTGCGAGGAACTGTTGCGTGCGCGGTTGTTGCGGATTGTCCAGCACATCGGCCGGTGTGCCGCTCTCCACGACGGCGCCGTCGACGAGGAACACCACGCGGTCGGCGACCGAGCGGGCGAAACCGATCTCGTGAGTGACCACGATCATCGTCATGCCGTCGCGGGCCAGCGAGGTCATCACGTCGAGCACCTCGCCGACCAGCTCCGGGTCCAACGCGGACGTGGGCTCGTCGAACAGCATCAGCTTGGGCTTCATCGCCAGAGCGCGCGCGATCGCAACACGTTGCTGCTGGCCGCCGGACAACTGTGCCGGGTAGGACTTGGCCTTCTCCAGCAGCCCGACGCGTTCCAGCAACGTCAGCGCCTCCGCCTGCACGGCGGCGCGGTCGCGGCCGAGCACCTGAACCGGGCCTTCCATGACGTTCTCCAGCGCCGTGCGGTGCGGGAAGAGGTTGAAGCGCTGGAACACCATGCCGACGTCGCGGCGCTGCCTCGCGGCCTCGCGTTCCCGCAGCTCGTAGAGCTTGCCGCCGGCCGCGCGGAAGCCGACTGGGACGCCGTCGACCCAGATCCGTCCGGCGTCGATGGTCTCCAGGTGGTTCACGCAGCGCAGGAAGGTCGACTTGCCCGCGCCGGACGGCCCGAGCAGGCAGACGACCTCGCCGCGCTCGACCTCCAGGTCGATGCCCTTGAGCACCTCGGTGTGGCCGAACGACTTGCGGACCCCGACCGCCTCAACGAGGGCCATAAGCACGCTCCAGGTAGTGCTGCCCGATCGACGCGATGGACACCATCACGAGGTACCAGGCCGCGGCGGCGAACAGGGTCTCCATGATCTCCAGGTTGCGCGAGGAGATGTTGTTCGCGGCGTGGATGAGCTCCAGGAAGGCGATCACCGACGCCATCGAGGTGCCCTTGATCATGTTGATGAAGTTGTTGCCGGTCGGCGGGATGATCACGCGCATCGCCTGCGGCAGAACGACTCTGCGCAGCGTCGTCATGGGCGTCATGCCGATCGACTTGGCCGCTTAGGTCTGACCTTCGTCGACGCTGCTCAGGCCCGCGCGGACGATCTCGGCCATGTAGGCGCTCTCGTTCAGCCCCAGTCCGAGCAGCGCCGCGACGAACGCCGTCATGACCACGTTCGTCGGCACGGTGAAGAGCATCGGGATGCTGATGTTCTTGAACACCAGCGCGAGGTTGAACCAGATCAGGATCTGCAGCAGCACCGGCAGCCCGCGGAACAGCCAGATGTAGCCGACGGCGAACCACCTCGCGACGGGGTTCGCGGAGAGCCGCATCAACGCGACGACGACGCCGAGGATGATCGCGCCGCCCTGTGCCGCGATGGCCAGCACGATGGTGTTGAGCAGGCCTTCGAGCATGACGGGGTGCGTGAAGAACCCCGGCACGTCCTCCCACTGGATCTGCGCCTCGGCCATCGCCCAGCCGAGGCCCGCGAGGATCAGCACGACGATCGCCGCGCTGACCCAGCGCCCCGGGTGCCTCAGCGGGACTACCTCGAGGTTTTCGCGGAGATCACTTGCCATTGATCGCGGCCTTGGTGATCGCGCCCTGCTTGATGTCCCAGGTCGTGAGGATCTTGGTGTACGTACCGTCGTCGATCAACGACTGCAGCGCGCCCTTGATCGCCTCGGACAGCTTGGCGTTCTGCTTGTTGACGCCGATGCCGTACGGGCCGCCGTTGATCGGGGCGAGCGGGACGACCTCGAAGTAGCTGCCGTCACCGGCGGTCTTCGCGACGTAGACGGCGGTCGGCAGGTCGTTGAGGATCGCGGCGACCCGGCCGGTGCGCAGCTGGTTCTGGTTGCCGGTGTCGCTGTCGGTGACGCTGAGCTGGACCTCTGGCTTGCCGGCGGCCACGCACTTCTGGCTCTGCTCCTTGCCGAACTGCTCCTGCGAGCTGCCCAGGTTCACGGCGATGCCCTTGCCGCACAGGTCGTCCGGCCCCTTGACGCCCTGCGGGTTCCCCTTCTGCACCATGATCGTGATGCCGGAGGTGAAGTAGTCGACGAAGTCGATCTTCTGCTGGCGCTCGGCGGTGTCGTTCATCGCCGCCATCGTGACGTCGACGCGCTTGGTCTCGAGGCTCGTGATCAGCGAGCTGAACGCCATGTCGCTGTGCTCGGCCCGCAACCCGAGCTTGGCCGCGATCGCCTTGACCAGGTCGACCTCCGACCCCATCGGCGTCTTGCCGTCCTGGTCGTAGAAGTTGTTCGGCGGGTTCTGGATGTTCGACCCGACCTTGAGCTTCCCGCTCGACGCGATCTCGGCGGGCACCAGCGCGGCGAGCGCGTCGTCCTTCTTGACGCTCGACAGGTCGGACGACGGCGGGGTGGTCGTCTGGGTGGAGTCAGACGTGCCTCCGCAGGCAGCAAGCGTTGCGACGAGCAACGAAATCACGAGCAGGCGCGGCATCATGGCGGGCACGGTACAACGCGCCGTTGAACCCGTCCACAAAAAGTTGAAGTCCACGCCTACCGCCACCCCTGTCGGCCTCCGGCGCGGCGACCTCGCGAGCGCCACGACCCAAGCCGCCAGTACGAGCCGGCCAGAACGCTCGAAGATCTGAGCCACGCCTGGCAGGCCGTGGGCGAACACCGCAGGGCGCGCATGACCGCGCGACGAGCCGCGCACCTCACGCAGAAGACCAGCACGCACCACGAGCTGTCCGAGGCCGAGCTCGAGGTCACCGAACTCGCCGCCCAGGGCCACACCAACCGGGAGATCGCGGACCGGTTGTTCATCACCGCGAGCACCGTCGAACAGCACCTGACCCGCGTGTATCGCAAGCTCAACGTCAAGTACCGGACGGACATGCCCGCCGACATAGCAGGGTGACCGGGGGCACGGCGGGGAATTCCGGACTCACGTCGTTCGTTGAACGAACCGCCCCCAGGAACCAACGAGGAGGACCCCAATGGCGACGGTCGAGCTGACCACCGAGAACTTCGACGATGTGGTCGGTGGGTCCGGCAACGTTCTGGTCGACTTCTGGGCCGAGTGGTGTGGCCCGTGCAAGGCGTTCGGCCCCACGTTCGAGGCCGCGTCGGAGAAGAACGAGGACCTGGTGTTCGGCAAGGTCGACACCGAGGCGCAGCAGGAGCTGGCGGCCACGTTCGGCATCCGCAGCATCCCGACGCTGATGATCGTGCGCGAGGGTGTCGTGCTGTTCTCGCAGCCGGGTGCGCTGCCGGGCAACGCGCTGGACAGCCTGATCCAGCAGGCGCGCGACGTGGACATGGAAGAGGTTCACGCGAAGGTGAAACAAGCGCAGCAGGGCTGATTGACAAAACCGGCAGGCGGGTACCTGACGTGCATGAACACCGACACGTCGACCGCAGAGCTGGTCAACCGGCTCTCCGAGCAGGTGAGCAGGCTCGCGCGCGATGAGATCCGTCTCGCGGTCGCCGAGCTCAAGGACAAGGGCAAGCACGCCGGTGTCGGCGCCGGGATGTTCGGCGCGGCCGGCGTGTTCGCGTGGTGGGGCGGGCTCAGCGTCGTCGCGGGCATCATCCTCGCCCTGAGCCTCGTACTACCGCCGTGGGCGGCCGCATTGATCGTCGCGGCCGCCCTTTTGCTCGTCGCGAGCATCGCGGCGCTCTTGGGACGCAGCCAGGTCCGGCGCGCCGCGCCCCCGTTGCAGGTGGTGGAGAACGTCCAGCAGGACATCGCGACGATCAAGGAGCACGCGCACCGATGAACGATCCCAGGGAAGAGCTGCAGCGAGACGTCGAACGCACCCGCCGTGAGCTCGGCGAGACCGTGGAAGCGTTGGCGCACAAGGCCGACGTGCCCGGCCGGGTGAAGGAGCAGGCGCACGAGACCAAGGTCAGGATGACCGCCGCGACCAACGAGGCGATCGACTCGCTGCCGGAGCCGGTGGCTCTGCAGGTCGAGAAGGCGCGCCGGCATCCCGCGGCGATTGCGGCGGTGCTGATCACGCTGGTCCTCGTGATCTGGAAACTTTCCAGGAGGAATGGATGAAGTTCCTGTACCGCCCACTGGGAATGTTGCTCGGCGCGTTGGGAGGGTTCCTCGCAACCGCGATCTTTGGTCAAGTGTGGAAAGTCGTGGGGCATGACGAAGAAGCACCGAGCGCGACGATGCGGAACCGCACGTGGCGCGAGGTCCTGCTGGCCGCGGCGTTGCAGGGAGCCATCTTCGGCCTGGTGAAAGCCGCGATCGACCGCGGTGGCGCCAAAGGATTTCAGAAGCTGACGGGCAAATGGCCCGGCGACGAAGAGGATTGATCGCCGCTGGAACCGGTCCCGGATAACGCCCCTATCGAGACGCAAAGGTACACACCAATCGTTTCGCGACTTAATCTGACGGTCTCCTGCGAAAGGACCGTCGATGACTCGTCAGTTGCGGGCTCGTGCGCTGTCCTCGAGATTCGAGCCGCTGTCGCCCGTCGCGGACGACCCCGCCCGCTCCCGGCTGGGCGTCGTGCGGTTCACCGGCACGTCGTTCAACCCGGTGTTGCGGGACGGGCATCCGGAACTGACCGTGCACCTGGCTTCCGACGAACGGCACGGGTTCGCCGAGATCTGGACGAGCTCGCGCGGCGTCGAGTCCGGCGAGCACAAGGCGATCACCTACGCGCACGACGGCGAGTACCTGTTCTGCGCCGGGCGGATTCCGCCGTGCGACGAGCACACCTACGCGGGCAGGCTCGCGTTCCGTGCGGCGCTGGAACTGGCCGGGAAACTCGGCTACCACCACGTCTTCCGGATGTGGAACTACCTGCAGGACCTCAACCCGCAGACCTACCGCGAGTTCCTGCTGGGCCAGGCGGAGGCGTTCGCGAAGCGCCCGGTCACCTGGAGCGGCCTGCCCGCGGCGACCGTGGTCGGTTCGCTCGGCGGCGGGATCGCGTTCCACTTCCTGGCCTGCCGCACGGGCACGCCTGTCACGCTCATCTCCCCCAGCGGCGCGCGGGGCGTCTACGTGCACGGCAGGCTGTTCTTCACGGCACCGTCGCTGGACGACGCCGAGGAGCTGATGAGCGCGGCCAACCTCGCTCACTGGGGCATCGACGACGGTTTCGGCCTGCACGACATCACCACGTTGAAGGCCTACGCGCGGCAACCGGGTGATCTTTCGCTGGCCCGGTTCGACTGCGACACGCGTCTGGACCGCGAGACCTCGGTGGCCTATCTGCAGGCCACGCTGCTCCAGGAAGACCGCGTGGTGGAGTTCGAGGGCGTCGCGGGCTGAGGCCCTTCGACCCCAGCGAACGCTTGAACTCTCAACTATTCTCGCTCACATGCCACAGCCAGAGGGTGCCGAGCTCGACGCGATCAGGGCCAAGCGCGACGAGCTGCGTGACCAGTACGTGAAGCCACTCGACTCGCGAGGTGACTCGCCGACTCGCGGCGTCCACCACATCGCGTTGATCTGCAAGGACGTCGAGGAGACCATCAAGTTCTACCAGGAGTTCCTCGGCTTCCCCTTGGTGGAGCTCGTCGAGAACCGCGACTACCGCGGCTCCAGCCACTTCTTCTTCGACCTGGGCAACAAGAACCTGCTGGGGTTCTTCGACTTCCCGGGTCACGACCACCCGGCGTTCATGGAGACGATCGGCGCCGTTCAGCACCTGGCGCTGTCCATCTCGCCCGAGCGGTTCGACGAGATCAAGGCCAAGCTGGACGAGGGCGGGATCGACTATCTCGGCCCCGACCGCGGCGTCGAGGACAGCCTGTACATCCGCGACCCCAACGGTGTAGGGATTGAGTTCTACCGGGAGGAACTCGGCGAGTTCGAGGGCACGACCCTGATCAAGTGAACGGAGTCGCAGCGTGGCGCAAGAGGTCAAGGGTGTTGTCGCCAGAGGAAAAGGCCAGCCGGTCGAACTGACCACTGTGCTCGTTCCCGATCCCGGTCCGGGCGAGGCCGTGGTGAAGGTCCAGGCGTGCGGCGTCTGCCACACCGACCTGCACTACCGCGAGGGCGGCATCAACGACGAGTTCCCGTTCCTGCTGGGCCACGAGGCCGCGGGTGTCGTGGAGTCCGTCGGCGACGGCGTGACCGACCTGGCGCCCGGTGACTTCGTGGTGCTGAACTGGCGCGCGGTGTGCGGCAGCTGCCGTGCTTGTCGTCGCGGCAAGCCCTGGTACTGCTTCTCGACGTTCAACGCCTCGCAGCCCATGACCCTGGCCGACGGCACCAAGCTCTCGCCCGCGCTGGGCATCGGCGCGTTCGTCGAGAAGACCCTGGTCCACTCAGGACAGTGCACGAAGGTCGACCCCTCGGCCCGTGCGGCCGCTGTCGGCCTGCTGGGCTGCGGCGTCATGGCCGGCGTGGGCGCGGCTCTCAACACCGGTGGCGTCGGTCGTGGTGACTCGGTGGCCGTGATCGGCTGTGGTGGTGTCGGCGACGGGGCCATCGCGGGCGCCCGCATCGCCGGTGCCGCGAAGATCATCGCCGTCGACACGGACCCGCGGAAGCTGGAGTGGGCCAAGGGTTTCGGCGCCACCCACACCATCAACGCCCGCGAGGTCGACGACGTCGTCACGGCGATCCAGGACCTGACCGACTCGTTCGGCGCGGACGTGGTGATCGACGCGGTCGGCCGCCCGGAAACCTGGAAGCAGGCGTTCTACGCCCGCGACCTGGCCGGAACCGTTGTCCTGGTGGGTGTTCCGACCCCGGACATGAAGCTGGACATGCCGCTGATCGACTTCTTCTCGCGCGGCGGCTCGCTGAAGTCCTCGTGGTACGGCGACTGCCTGCCGACGCGCGACTTCCCGATGCTCGTCGACCTGTACCAGCAGGGCCGCTTCGACCTCGACGCCTTCGTCAGCGAGGAGATCGCGCTGGACGGCGTCGAAGCCGCCTTCGAGAAGATGCACCACGGCGACGTGCTGCGATCGGTAGTGGTCTTCTGATGTCTCTTCGCGTTGACCACACCGTCACGTCCGGCACGTTCTCGCTGGACGGCGAAACCTTCGACGTGGACAACAACGTCTGGGTGATCGGCAACTCCTCCGAGTGCGTGGTGATCGATGCCCCGCACGACGTTGACGCGATCCTCAAGGTCGTCGATGGCCGTCGTGTCGTGGCGATTCTGCTGACCCACGCGCACGACGACCACGTCCGCGTAGCGCCGGACCTGGCCCACGCCACTGGCGCGCCGCTCGCGCTCCACCAGGACGACCACATCGTCTGGTCGCTGACCCACACCGGCGTGATCCCGCACCAGGCCCTGCAAGACGGTCAGGTGCTCACCGTGGCGGGTGAGGAGATCCACGTGATGCACACGCCTGGGCATTCGCCTGGTGCCGTGTGCTTCTACGTGCCTTCGCTGGGCGCGGTGTTCACCGGTGACACGCTGTTCCAGGGCGGGCCGGGCGCGACGGGCCGGTCGTTCTCGGACCGGCCGACGATCGAGAGGTCCATCAGGGAGAAGCTGTTCGAGCTGCCCGGCGACACCGTGGTGCACACGGGCCACGGCCCGGACACGACGATCGCGGCAGAGGTTTTCTAGCCGCTAGAACCGCGGGGGCCGCTTCTCCAGGAACGCGCTGACGCCTTCCTCGTAGTCCGCGCTGGAGGCGGCCTCCGCGTACAAAGCACGCACGAAGTCGTCCTCGTGGCCGCCTTCGGTGATCGAGTTGATGATCTTCTTCGCACCCCGCACGGACACCTGCGCGCGGCCCGCGATCTGTTCGGAGAGTTCCTTCACGCGGGCGTCCAGCGAGTCGACGACCTCGTTGACGAGCCCGATGCGCAGAGCCGTGGCCGAGTCGATCAAATCCGCCGAGAACAGGATCTGCTTCGCCCACGCCGGACCCACCGCGTCCACGAGCGCCTTGGTGGACGTGAAGTTGTAAACGATGCCGAGTTTCGCGGGCGTGATGCCGAATCGCGCATCGGAAGACGCCACCCGAATGTCGCAGGCCAGGGCGATCTCGCACCCACCGCCGACGCAGAAACCGGAAATCGCGGCAATCGTCGGCTTGTCCAGCTGGGCAATGGCGCGTTCGCCGTTGTGAACGGCCTCGCCGTAGTGGGCGGCACCGGCGGCACCCCGGCGCAGGGTCGAGAACTCAGCGATGTCGGCGCCCGCCGAGAAGTGCTCGCCGCCCCGGATCACCAGCACGCGGACGCTCTCATCTGCGGAAACGCGTTCCATGAGGCCAGGCAGAGCCGACCACATGTCGTAGCTCATCGCGTTGCGCTTGGCCGGGCGGTTGATCGTCAACGTGGCGACCGGACCGGCCGCGGACAGCTCCAGGAACTCGCTCACAGGCCGCACGATACCCAGAGCCTTCTGGCGCCACGCCCGGTCTCAGATGGGAACAATGCGTTCACGCCCTTGTAAAGTCCCTTGCCGAAGAAGGGAGGGAAGTGTGACCGCGGCCGGCATCGGTGCCTCCACCCTCCGCACGTTCGCGGTGCGGTTGCGCACCAGTGCGCCCGTCTCGGCGCGCATCCTCTCGGAACTCGCGAGCGAACTCGACAGGGGCGGGCCGGTGGCCGACCTGCTCTGTTCGCACAGCGCCGTGCACAGCCCGCTGTTCGGCATCCAGGCGCTCGCGGGGGTGAGACTCCTGATGCTGTCAGGAAAAGCGCCGGAGCTGAGCCAGCGGTTCGCGAGCGCCCACGCCGCCGCGATGGCCGGCGAGTCCGACTCCACGGCGCTGCTCGCGTGGCTGGCGGCACGGCGCGCGATCGTCGAGAACGCGGGCGAGATCCTGGCCGCGCTCGACCGCACGGTCCAGCAGCACCAGCCCAAGACCGCCGGGTTCCTGCTCCGGGGCCTGACCATGATCGGCGCGCCGAAGGTCAGGCTTCTCGAGCTCGGGGCGTGCGCGGGACTGAACCTGATCCTCGACCGCTACCGCTGGTTCGGCCTCGGCTGGGAGTGGGGCGAGAAGGACTCGCCGGTGCGCCTCGCCGCGGTGGGCCCGCAGCCGCCCGAGCTGGAGATCGTCGACCGCGCGGGCTGTGACCTGCAGCCGCGCGACCCGTCCGATCCCAAGCACGCCATGATCCTGCACTCGTTCATCCCTCCGGAGCACGACTCGCTGCGGTGGGACCTCGACGACGCCATCGAGCTCGCGGCGAAGGTGGGCGTGAAGGTCGCCCGGTCGCCGGCTGGACGGTGGCTCAGGGAGAACCTCGTCCCGCCCGACGAGCGCGGCACGTACACGGTGATCTGGCACAGCTCGTTCTGGGCGTACCTGACGGAAGACGAGCGCAACGAGATCGAGACGACCCTGACGGCCGCGGCGGGGTCGATGCCACTCGCGCGCGTTGCCTACGAGTCGATTGATTTTCGCTCAAACCCCAGGCTGACGGTCACCATTTACAGCTAACCTCCGGCGCCGTGAAAACGATCCGCGCCACCCTGCTGGCCATCGCTCTCATCACGGTGGCCCCCGCACCCGCCCATGCCGTGACGGACTACGACCTGGCGTTCCACTGGGCGCCGGTCCACTACCAGGACACCGACTCCTCCGACTACGACGCCGACTACCTGTCCACTGTGGACTTCGACGGCGACTGGAACACCCTGAACAACTGGGAGAACCAGACCCAGCTCAGCAAGCTCACCGGTGCCTCCTACTACTCGGTCGTCGAGACGTCGACGCACTGGTTCCTCGTCTACAGCTTCTTCCACCCGCGCGACTGGGACGACCAGCCCGACCCGTTCGGCACTACCACCCACGAGAACGACATGGAGGGAGTGCTGCTCACAGTCCGCAAGGACAGCGGGTTCGGCAAACTCGAAGCCGCGGTCACGGTGGCGCACAGCGACTTCTACTCCTACGTGCCGGCCGGGTCGACGTTCCAGAACGGCGCGGAGACCATCGACGGCACGCTGCTGCTCTCGAACGGCCGCCCCACGACCCGTCAGGAAGCCAAGGGCCACGGGCTCTACCGCTGGGACGGCAACAACTTCCCCGGCGGCGACGGC
>JAVXWK010000354.1:0-4447 GCA_032230575.1 Pseudonocardiales bacterium
CCACCACTGCGCCTGGGTGAATCTTCGCGGGTTCGGCCGGGCTACGGGCAGTAGCACCGCCGCCGCGACGAACTGGCGCACCGCCACGACACCGGCCGGGCCGATCGTGGCGAACGCGTGCGCACCGACTGCGGCACCGAGCTGGCTGCTGGCCGCGCTGGCGGTCATCGTGGCGAACCCTCCGAGGCTCTTCATGCCGCACAGCCTGAGGTTGTGGCGGCGATACGGGAAATGCATTGCCCGCGCCAGCCATACGTCAGACGTATGCTGGTCGCCATGGATCTGCGGCATCTGCGGGCGTTCGTGGCCGTGGTCGACGCGGGCACC
This sequence comes from Pseudonocardiales bacterium, assembly GCA_032230575.1. GTDB lineage: Bacteria > Actinomycetota > Actinomycetes > Mycobacteriales > Pseudonocardiaceae > Lentzea. The sequence continues at coordinate 328 of JAVXWK010000354.1, forward strand.
TTCACCGACGCGGCCACTGCTCTCGGCCTCACCCAGGCATCCGTCTCGCGCTCGGTCGCCGCGCTCGAAGCGTCGCTCGGCGCGCGGCTGCTCCAGCGCTCACCCCGGCACGTCGCGCTGACGACCGTGGGCACACAGATCCTCGCTGCCGCGCGACGGGTACTGGACGAGGTCGCACACCTCCAGCGGATCGCGGCCGAGTCGCAGACCGAGCTGCGGATCGGGTACGCGTGGTCGGCGCTCGGCAAGCACACCCGGCGTCTCCAGAAGGCCTGGGCGGCAACGCATCCCGGGCTTCCGCTGGTGTTCGTGCAGTCCAACTCGCTGACCGCCGGGCTCGCCGAGGGCATGGCTGACGTGGCGGTGGTGCGGCGCGCGCTCGACGACCCTCGGTTCGAGACGGCGTTGCTCGGCACAGAACGCCGTTACGGCGTTGTGGCGACGGACAACCCGTTGGCGCGCAAGCGTTCCCTGTCGCTGGTGGACTTCTCGCGGTACGGAATCGCGGTCGACGACCGGACCGGAACGACCACTCTGGACCTGTGGAAACCAGGTGCCGCGCCAGCCGTCGTGCGCAACACGCACAGCGTCGACGAGTGGCTGACGTTGATCGCGGCCGGCCAGGCCGTAGGGATGACGTCCGAGGCCACGGCCAGTCTCAACCCGCGGCCTGGCGTGGCTTATCGCGCGGTGAAGGACGCGCCGCCGATCCCGGTGTGGCTCGCGTGGTGGAAGGACCAGCCGCCGCGGCACCTGAACGACCTGGTCACGCTGGCGTGCGACGCTTATCGCGACTGAAGATCTCCTGCACCACCGCGATCAACGCCCTGGAGGCGGCGCTCGGGGTGCGGTCGGCGGGCCTGGCGAGGCCCAGCGGCCACCTGAGGTCGGCGCCGGTGACTTTCAGCGTGGTCACACCGTCCGCGTCGCCGAGGATGTAGTTGGGCAGCAGCGCGACGCCCAGACCGTGCCGGACGTAGTCGACGCCGGTGTAGATGTCGGACATCTCCAGGGTGACTCGTCTGGGTACCGCGGCGTGCGCGAACGCCCGGTCGGCCACGGCGCGGTTGCCGTAGCCGAGCGGGGAGTCGATGAAGTCCAGCCCGGCGAGGTCGCCGATCGGGACCTCTTTCCTGGCTGCCAGCGGATGGTCGTCGGGCACGACCAGATCCATGACCGAGTGGGCGAGCTCGTCGAGGATGATCCCGTCCGGCACCTCGCCCGGCAGCGAGGCGAAGGCGAGGTCGAGCCTGCGGTCCAGCAGCTGTTCGACGAGACCCTGCGAGCCCGAGGTGGCGGCGCTGGTCCGGACGAGCACGCCGGGATGCCGGCGGTGGAACTCGCCGAGCAGCGCGGGCAGGTCGATCAGGGTCATCGACGTCAGCGTGCCGAGCTTGACCGTGCCGCTGAGCCCGCCTCTCACCTGTGCCACGGCGTCCTTCGCCTCGGTGGCGGCGTCCAGGACGGCTCGGGCTTTGGGCAGGAGCGCCTCGCCCGCGTCGGTCAGCAGGACGCGCTTGGCGTTGCGGTCGAGCAGGGTGACGCCGAGTTCGCGTTCGAGGGTCTTGATCGCGGCCGAGACGGCGGACTGCACGACGTGCACGCGAGCGGCGGCGCGGGTGAAGGTGCCTTCCTCCGCGATCGCGACGAAGTACTCCAGCTGACGCAGGTCCACACCAGCGAGTATCTCAGAAAGTGATGATCACGAGCTCCAACTTTCGTTGGACGTGATGTATCCAGGCACGCAGGGTGGTGACATGTCCCTGCTCGTCGATGCACCGCCCGCTCAACAACCAGTCAGCAGATCCCACGGCATCGGGTTCTGGGTGATCGCCGCGACCTTCCTCGTCGCGATGGCCTACTCGACCGTCCCCTCCCCGCTCTTCCCCCTCTACGTCGCGCGCGAGGGCTTCTCGACGTTCGCGATCACCGTCGTGTTCGCGGCGTTCGCGGTCGGCGTCGTGATCAGCCTGCTGCTCGCCGGGCACGTCTCGGACTGGCTGGGCCGCAAGACGATCCTCATCCCCGCGCTGGTCCTGGAGGTCGTGTCCGCGCTGCTGTTCCTCAGCAGCACCTCGCTGCCCGTGCTGATCGCGGCTCGGGTGATCAACGGCCTGGGCGTCGGCATGATCGCAGCGACCGCCACCGCGTTCCTGCACGATCTCCACGCACGGCACCGGCCTGGCGCGTCCTCGCACCGCTTCGAGATCGTCTCGACGGCCGCCAACATCGGTGGTCTCGGCGTCGGAGCGCTGCTCGCGGGCGTGCTCGCGCAGTATTCGTCGTCGCCGTTGAGCACCCCGTACGTCGTGCTGGCCGTGCTGCTCGTGGTGAGCATCGTGGCGGTGGCGCTGACTCCGGAAACCGTGACCCGGCAGCAGGTCTCCTACCGTCCACAGAGGATCAGCGCGAACCACGGTGCCGCCGGACTCGGCGCGTTCTCGGCGTTCGCGGTGTTCGGCGTGTTCACGTCCGTCTCGCCGGGCTTCGTGGCGGGCGAGCTGCACCACCCGTCGCGGACGCTGGCCGGCCTGGTCGTGTTCATCGTGTTCGGCGGCGCGGCCCTCGCTCAAACCCTGACGAGCGGAGTGCGGGTGCGTGCTCTGCGCACGTTCGGCCTTGGCGCGCAAGCGATCGGCGTGCTGCTCGTTGTCGCCGCCATGTACGCGACGAGCTTCCCGCTGTTCCTGGTCGGTGGCGCGATCGCCGGTGTCGGCGCGGGCGTGCAGTTCAAGGCCGCCATCGGAGCCGTAGCGTCGACGGCGGCACCAGCGCGGCGCGGCGAAGCGTTGGCAGGCCTGTTCTTCATCGCCTACCTCGGGCTCAGCGTGCCGTCGCTGTCGATCGGCCTCGCCACGCGCTACCTCGCCCCGGCGACCGTCATGACGTGGTTCGCCGCGATCCTGCTCATCCTGCTGGCGGGTGTAGCACTGCTAGCCGCTCCAAAGCGCTCGTGACGTGCCGGTCCTGACCCGAGTCGACTCCGTAGAGGCCGGAGTCGACCGGTGCCATCCGGATGCGTTCCTCGACGTGCCGCCGCATGCCCGGCCAGGTCTCACCACCGTGCCGCTCGTAGGCCTCCACCAGTTCGTCGAGCCTGCCGAACTGCTTGACGAGCCTGCGGAAGTCGGCGGCCGGGTCGCCGAACAGCGAGTCGGTCCAGTCGATCACGCCCGACAGCCTTCCGCCTCGCACCAACGTGTTGGCCGGGCAGATGTCGGCGTGCGCGACGACCGACCGCGGCGGCCACGTCGAGTCGTCGTCGAGCCACGCCTGCCAGTAGTGCCACAGTTCGTCGGACAGCGCGAGCTCGGTGCGGGCGCGGTGGATCTTGCGGGCGATCGTCGACCGGATCTCGCCGGGCAGCCGCATCTCGACGCCGGTCCGCGCGGCTTCTTCCTGCGGGATGGCGTGCAGGGCGGCGAGAAACCGTGCCACGTCGTCGAAGTACTCCTCCGACGGCTCGTCGTCGCGCTCGCCGGGCAGTGCGCGGTAGACGGCGATGTCCCGGTGTTCCGGGAGCCAGCGCGGCACCGGGAACGGCACCCGATCCGCGACCAGGTCGAGCAACGCGCGTTCCGGACCCATGCGCTTCAACGCCCATTCGCGCCGTGGCTGCCGCAGGATCCACGCGGCACCCTCGGCGTCGACCGCGTGCAGCACCAGGAAGTCAGCGCCGGACTCGACCACCGAGCCCGGCCGCAGCCCCATCGCCAGCGCGATCTCGCGGATCTCAGTCAATGTGCGCCTTGATCGGGTGACGAACGTCCTTCTGACACACGAAGACGTTCAAGTTGCCGTACTCGCCGAAGTTCCACTCGACGTGGTCACCGGACGGCTCGTGCGTGCCGAGCGACAGGGCCTGACGCCGCGCCGCGCCGCACTCGGGGCACTCGAACGTCAGCGGGCCCGAGTCGCGCCAATGAGTCCAGCCCCCGATCTTCGTGCCGCCCGAGGTCGGTGGCAGGCCGCTCAGCTCGTCGGGACGCTCGTACGCGTGCGGGTACTCGGTGTACCGGATCGGTTCGAGGACGTTGACCGTCGGGACATAGCGCTCTTCCTGCTCCGACGGCTCGTCGTCGCGCTCGCCGGGCAGTGCGCGGTAGACGGCGATGTCCCG
>JAVXWK010000357.1:0-5940 GCA_032230575.1 Pseudonocardiales bacterium
GGCGAGCCGCGCGGCTCGCTGCCGGGGGCCGTGAGCATCAGGCGGCCGCACCACGGCACGGCCTTGGTCGGCCTGCGACGTGATATCGGCAGTGGAGGAAGCGCTCATGAACAGCTACGGCCACACCCTTGGCCAGGACCCGACCTACGTCACCGGCGCCGACCGGTACCGGATCTCGGGGTTCGTCCTGCTCACCCCGCAACACCCCGACTACGACTCGATGATCGACGGCCTCACGCTGGACGAGACGTCGATCCTGCCCGAAGACCAGCGCCCGAACGGCTGCGGTTTCGTGCTCCTGGAGTCCGAAGAGCACTCGGTCACCTTCGTCGGCCCCGTCGATCACGTGCGCGACGTCCGAGACGGGACGGTCGACCTGGACACCTCACTCGGCCAGTTCATCGCGTTCTGGCCGCGGGGGTCGGGCTGGGACGCGGTGATCCCGGCCAACACATGGAGCAAGGACGGGACCGGCATCGTCCGGGAGTTCGCCCACGAGGGCACCTCGGTGATCGTGTACGAGTACTTCGAGGACCGCGACGGCACGTCAACGCCGATGGTGGGGTGGCACTGTCTGCGTTGCCACCGCGACGACCTGCGGCGCCACCACCCCAACCGCGGCCCCCAGGACCGGCGCTGGATGGCCGCCGAAGCACGCAAGCACATGCGCCGCAAGGACGACTGCCGCCCAGTGAACCCGCGCTTCGCCGAGGTCGTCACCGCCGTCGCCAACGACATGCACAGCACGAACAACCCCGTCATCACCCACGAGTCGCACTGCTCCACGACCGGACGCTGCGGACAGATCCGCCACCTGCGCGTGGCCGCGGCCACCCAGGCAAACTGACCCGCTTTCACCAAGCCCGCCACCCGCCGAATTGTCCACACAGGACACTGCGCGAGGTTCCGTGTCATCCACGTCCCGCTTGGAGGTCCGCCGTGCTGGCGGTCAACATCACGACCAGTCTCCACAACCAGGATGAAGATCGCGCCGGTGACGTCCGCGCCTGCGCCGAGAAGTGGTGGACAGTGTCCAAAGCGACGCTGACCTACGCCGACGAACTCCTCGCCGTCGCCAACAACACCGTCGCCGGCGTCTTCACCATCACCGACTGGAGCCGCGACCCCGACCACAACGACAAAGTCGTCTTCCAGCTGACCGAGGCACCGCACTGGCAGTGGCTCGTCGGGCAGGAAAGCCCCGTCACCTGGGAACGAGGCCAAGCCAACCCCGTCCGCAAGGTCGGCGGCATCATCACCAACGAGCTACGCAGCCGCCAGCCCTACCGAATCGACGGCAGCCACGGCTGGGCCCTCGACGTCGACCCGGACGGCACCACCGTGACCGTGCACGGCCCCGGCCCCGGCATCACCCTCACCAGCCTGCGCGACGGCACCGCACGACTCGCCGTGACCCGCTCCGACGCAGGCGGCGGTGCACGGTGAGCACCCCCGCCGATCCAGGGCGCGCGGATCCGCCCGGACGCGATGACACCGGGGACGCAGTGATCCCCTACACGCACTGGGCCTACTTCGACTCACCTGAGCAGGCCTCGTCCTGTGGCTCCGAACTCGCCACGAAGGAGTTCCTGGTCGACGTCACCTCGGTCGACTCCGACGCCGACGGCGCCGACCGGTGGCTGCTGCGCGCGGCCAAACCGGTCCCGATCGGGCACATGGTGGCACGGCGCGACCAGGTGGAGGCCGTCGTCGAGCGCCACGGCGGCATCTACGACGGTGGCGAGTCCGGCTGGCTCGACCTGGACACCGGCACCTACCTGCAGCAGGAACCCCCGTCACACCGGCCCGGCGCGCACGCCGACCCCTCGACGATGGCGGCGAAGCTCGACGCCGAGACCCACAGCATCGACGACCACCAGACGCGACCACGCCGAATCGTGCTCGCCGGGACCGGTGCGACCGTCGCCATCGCCCTGGCCGTGTTCAGCCTGGCCGGCGCAATCCGGCTGGGCCGAGGCCCAGCCGTGCTCGTCGTCGAGGCCGCCGTGCTCCTGGTGCTCGGGGCCCAGCTGTGGTGGCTGCGCCGAACCCGACACCGGGCGTCGATGGTGGTCCGCGAACAACAGCCGCGCACCGGCCAGACCACGCGTCGGCAGGTGCTGGTGTGGACGTGCTGGTCAACCGGCGTACTCATCGGCGCGATCGGCCCGATGACCACGCTGCTCACGCTCGACCAGGAGGTCGCCGCGGTCAGCTGGTTCGCCCTCGCGGTGCTCGCCGTGGTCCTCACCGGCCCCGCCGCACGCCGCTGGCTCGAGCACGGACTCGGCACCGGCCAGGGGATCTGACGATGAACGCCGCCGACACGACCGGCGCGACACGGCGGGCCGCTGACCTCGATGATCCGTCGTAGATCGAGGAAGACGAGCGACCGCACCACAGGCGAATGGCCACTTTTGGTCAACACTGAAGCAATAGAGCAAGTTGTGCAGCTACTGAAGGGATGGTGAGACGGGCCGATGGCCTCGACGCGAGAGCCCTCTCCCCCGCACGGTGCCGTGCCGAACACGGTGATGACCGTGATCCTGCTCGGCCTGCTTGCGGCCTCCGGCTGCGCGGCGATCCTGCTGATGACCGTCACGCGGCAGCTGTGGGCCGGCGCCGCCTGCGCGGCGGCCGCCGTCGCGCTGATCGTGATTTGCGACCAGCGGTTGCGGCGGCACGGCGCCGCACGCCGGGCCGCGCGCAACAACGAGACCGGGACCCCGCGGTCATGACCACCGACTACCTCGCCGCGACACGCGACGCCTCCTGGTTCGACCGCCCGGACACCCGCTCGACCAAGGTCTTCCACGCCTGCGACGCGGGGAAGCTGCACTCCAGCGGGCAGCGATGGGGCCAGCAGCATCGCCTGCTCACCGCGGTCTGCTCCCAGCAGGTGCTCGACGACAATTCCGCGGTGCGCCTAGACGACGTGCCGCGGCGGCTGAGGTGCCGGCGCACCGCGTGCGCGCGGATCTGGCAGCAGCACGACCGGGCCGCGCCCGGCACGGCACACTTCGAACCGACAGCAGCCGGGCAGAGCGGGAAGGTATCCGAGATGGACCAGCGCGAGCCGCACCCGCGGCCGCCGATCATGTTCGTGGTCGACGAAACCGCCGGCCTGTTCGACGAGGCCCCGGCGGTCAGCGGTCGCACCGCCACCGCGCTGCTCGACGACCTGCTCGCCGAGCTCCGTGCCCTTCAGCGGGCAACCAGGCAGCTCCCACCCACCCCGGTCACCAGGCAGCGACACCTGCATGAGCCCGAAGCCGTCCAGCTGTGGCCGACGGTCCACTCGACGGCCGACGAAAACGGAGCCATGCCGTGACCACCCGCACCGCCACCGAACGCACCGCCGAGAAGTGGCGCGACGACGGCCTCGCCGCCCTGCGCGAGACCGAGCACGCGGCATCGGCGGCCACGCGCTGGGCGGTCGCGGCCTACCTGCTCACCACAGTTCTCGGCTTCGTCGTCTTCACCATCGCCGTGTCCGGCCTCCTCACCGAGTCCTTGCCCGTGCGGCTGCTGCTCGCCGCTGCCGCCGGGCCCGCGATCAGCTACGGGCTGCTCAGCCTGGGCGCCCTGCACGGCAAGCACACGGTGCTGGGCCGGTGGCGCCACTCGCTGCTCAGCCACGGCGCCGCCCGGCGGCCACACCACGGAGGTGACCAGGCGTGAAGCACAACCGATCTGCGGCAAGGGTGACTGTCGAGCACGTGCGGGCGCTCTGCGCCGGCAGCCAGCGCCGCACGGTGCTGGTACTCGGCGACGACGGTCCGCGGATCGTCACTCCGGATCAAGCCTTCGACGGGGTGTTCGACCGCCGGGGCTACCGGGTGCTGTGCAGCTGGAGCGAGCTACTCGACGAGGGCTTGCACATCGGCGGCGACGGCCAGCTCGCCGGACCCACCGTGGCGGTGGCCACCCGCGTCGCCGCCTACCTCAACACCGTGCTCGAGGAGATCGCGTGACCGAGACGCCGAGCAACGACATCGTGCTGCGCCCGGCCGGCGCACTCGAAGCCGCCGCACGGGGCGAAGTCTCGCTCGACCGCGCGATCCGCAGCGTGCTGCCCACACCACGGCCCGGCGAGCGCTACCACGTGCGCGGCCTGACCGAGCTGTGGTGCGCCACCGTCGCCGGCCGCGACTCCCAGCACACCCGCCAGGCCTACGAGTTCGGGCTGACGTTGTGGCTGGACTACTGCCTGCGCGCCGGCGTCGACCCACTGCACGCCCGCCTCGCCGACGTCAACGACTGGACGGCCAACTGCCTCGAGGGCAAGAGCGCCGAGACCATCAACCTGCGGTGGGCCGCGGTCGGCAACTGGTACGACTACCTCGTCGACAACGACCTCGACGTCCGCAACCCCTTCGCACGAGCCAAGCGCCCCAAGCGCCAGCCCAACAAGTCCGCCACGCACTACCTCGACGTCAACGATCTCAACGCGTTGATGGCCGAGGCCGACCGACGGCTGGAGGAAGCCAAGAAAGTCGGGGGGCTCGCCCTTGAGATCGCAGCCCGCGACGTCGCCGTGCTGCGCGTCCTGTTCACCACGGCCGTCCGATCCGGCGCGGTACAGCTGGCCACGGTGCAAGACGTCCGGCTAGTCGTCGACGGGCACCGGGTGCTGCGGTTCCACGGCAAGGGCGACGCCGAGGAAACCACCGTGCGGCTCAAACCGCTGGTGCCCTGGGCGGCCGTCGCCCTCGACTACTACCACGGGCTCGTCGCCGCACGGCTCGGTGTGCCGTTCGACGAGCTTGACGGCCTGGCCTTCATCACGACGCCCTACCACGGCCGGCCCGGCGGAGCCGCACTGCGATCGGACGCGCTGGGCGCGATGATCTGCTCAATCGCAGCCGACGCCGGCATCGCCACCAGCGCGGGCATCGTGAAGAGCAAGGGCGCCAAGCTGACACCGCACTGGCTGCGGCACACCGCGGCCACGCTGCTCGGCCGAACCAAGTCGGCCGCCGAGGTACAGGACTTCCTCGACCACGCCGACCCCCGCACCACCCGCATCTACCTGCACACCGAGCAGTCGCTCAACTCTTCACTCGCCTACAGCACGATGGCGTTTATTCGCCAGATCGCCGCTTGACGCTCCGAACCTGAACACCGGAGTGGCAGCACAGGTTGCTGGTTTGAGGAAATACCTGGTCAAGGCGGTACTGTGGCTCTGCGGCCCACAAGAGGCGCCCAGCTTCGGCTCGCGCTTTACCCCTCCTCCCAGGTGGCAGTGAAATAGTGGTCGCATGCTTCCACCGGTCCGGCTATCCCGATTTGAGCTGGTCAGCGGCATCCAGCGCGTCGTCAGCCGACACGTAGACGCAGGCTGCTGCGCACCGCGCGAGACACCATCACCAGCCCAGGTCAACCCTCGCGAAGTTCTTGCGTACCTCCGCCGACACCACGCAGCCGAAACTCCAAGCTGGGTGGTTCGGGCCGACGTGATGGACGCCCAGCTCCTTGTGATCGCCAGCACCTGGGATCGGTGGCGAGCGGAGCGCTACCACCTACGTGGCGGGTTGGCTGATGGCCTGTTCTACGACCAGATGGGAGCGGTGCTGGGACTTGGCCAAGACAGTCACCACCGGGCAGAGCACGATCCAAGGCCGGCGCGCCGACGACGGACCGGACGCGGGGACCCTCATCAACCTGCCCGTGCCCGGCTAGCCACTCTTTCCGACCTCCTACGCCATGACGATCCGAGCCCTGACCTCAGCTTCGACGGCCGCCGCAATCACGAAGTCGAGCCTGAAGACCCGAGGTGGGCGTGGGTTGCCGAGCACCGCGAGCAGCTGGCCGAGATCACGTACCGCCTGGCGGCCGCAGCCAAACACCATCGCCTCACCTCCTGCAGGTGGGTTGGCGAGCTCGTCGCCGACATCGACGACGACGCGATCTCGCCGGTAACACCAGCGGTGCTCGGGC
>JAVXWK010000372.1:0-3133 GCA_032230575.1 Pseudonocardiales bacterium
GCCCGGACGTGCCCGGCATCGAGACGTGGTCGTCCATGCCGAACGGCTCGGACTCCGGCGGTCTGTGGAGCGCGGACGGCCGCCGGCTCGAAGACCGTTCTCCCGGCACCAACATGAGCATCCGCTGGAGCGGCGACCTCACCACCCAGATCGTGAACGGCGCCCAGGACGTGACGCCGACCATCGACGACTGGCGGCGCGGCACCCTTCTCACCGCCACCGGAACCCGCGCCAACAACGGCACCAAGGGCAATCCCTCGCTCGTGGCCGACCTCTTCGGCGACTGGCGCGAGGAACTGGTCATGCGCACGCAGGACAGCACGGCGTTGCGCTTCTACCTCAGCACCGAACCGACCAGCCACAAGATGTACACGCTCATGCACGACCGCCAGTACCGCGTCGAGGTCGCCCGCCAGCAGACCACGTACAACCAGCCGTCGTACCCGAGCTTCTACTTCGCCTCGGACGTCGACTGGACGCGCGTTCCCCTGCCATCGCACCGGAAGGACGCACCGTGAAACTCCTGGTCGCAGCGACGGTCCTCGTCAGCAGCGTCGTCGTAACCCCCGCTGCCTCGGCCGCGAGCTCGCCAACCGACCCGAACGTCAAGTACTTCGGCCGGTGGAACACGAGCACGTCGAGCGCCTACGTCTCCGAGTGGGCCGGCGCCTACCTCGTCGTCGGCTTCACCGGCCGGACGGTGAAGCTCAAGCAGCGCCGCGCGATCGACTTCTTCGTCAGCATCGACGGTGGCCCCGATGTGTCCTATGTGAACCGAACCGGCACGGTGAACCTCACCCCGACACCACTGGCGGCAGGCAACCACACTCTCCGCGTCTCCTACCGCCCGATCGCGGGCTCGTACAAGGGCGACGCGGTGTACCAGGGCATCGAGATCGACACGGGCGCGAAGACGTTCGCGCCGACCGTGCCGTCGAAGATCGTCGAGTTCGTCGGCGACTCCATCACAGTGGGCCAGCAGTCGTCGAAGCAGGCGCTCACGGCCTATGGCTGGCTCACGGGCGAGAAGCTCAAGGCCGGCCACACGCAGATCGCGGTGGGCGGCGCGTGCCTGCACCCCGCCGCCGACGGCTGCCTGAGCATGCGCGAGGGCTTCCTGCGCACCGGCCTCGCGTTGAACGCGCCCGCGTGGAACTTCAGCCGCTACAAGGCGAACGCCGTCGTGATCAACCTCGGCACCAACGACGTCGGGCACAGCGTCACCAAGGACCAGTTCCGCTCCTCCTACGTCACGCTGCTGAAGCGCGCCAGGGAGAAGTACCCGACCGCGGCGATCTTCGCGATGGGGACGTTCCGCAAGAGGTTCCTGCCGGAGACGCAGGCGGCGGTGAAGACGCTCACCGACGGCGGCGACCGCAACGTCTATTTCGTCGACACCACGGGCTGGATCAACGAGTCCACCGACACGACGGACAACGTGCACCCCAACGACCAGGGCCACCGCAAGATCGCCGACCGCCTCGCCCCGATCGTGGCCGCGAAGATCTAGAGTCCACGTCGAGACGTCCGCGAGTACCGCCAACTCGTGAGTTGGCGGTACTCGCAGAAGTGGTCAGGGCTACAGCGTGACCGGCTTGCCGCCCAGCGTCACGAGCAGCCTGCCGTCCGAGGCGAACGACCACCCGAGAGCGCCGGTGTACCCAGCGCACCGAGAACCGTTGGTGCCCAGCCAGAACTGGTTCGAGCTGTCCGCGTTGCCGACGGTCTTGTCGTTGGAACCCTTGCTGCTGCGGCACGACGTGTTTCCGCGATACATCGTGCTCCCCGCGTCGAACGAGAAGTTGCGCTCGTCGTTGTCGATGCTGAGGTTGTTCGACACGGTCATCGCACCGGGGTTGCGGTTGTAGGTGAAGCCGTGCTTGCCGTTGTCGAACGCGATGGTGCGCCGGACCACGTGCGGCACGGCGATGTCCTCGCCGCCGAGCTTGAAGCCGTTGCGGTCGCCGTTGCCCGCCTGTCCGCCGTTGCTCAGCGTGCCGTTCTGGTACGACAGGGAGTCCTCGATGGTCACCGGGCCGATCGCACCGGTGTCGGACTTGGTGTAGAGGTCCCAGCCGTCGTCGATGTTGTTGTGCGACACGGCGTACCGGAACACGTTGCCGGAGCCGACGGTCAGCTTCGCCGCGAACCCGTCGGCGTCCTCGCCGTCGGAGTCGCGGTTGTCGTGGGACTCGGCGCTCAGCACGAGGTTGTTGGCCGGCCACTGGGCCTTCGGCGTGCTGGACAGCATCCGCGAGAGCTGCAGGCCGGTGTCGCGGTTGAAACGGGTGATGGTGCGCTCGAAGATGTTGTTGCTGCCGCCGACGAAGATGCCGTTGTCACCGGCTCGTTCGACGATGACGCCGTAGACGTGCCAGTACGAGCCGTTCACGGCCAGACCGCGGTTCGCCGGGTCTTCGGTCTGTGCCGAGAAGTTCAGCACCGGCTTCTCGCCCTGGTAGGCGGTCAGCTTCTTGCGGGCGCTCGCCGTGCCGTTGTTGCCCTGAGCGATCGTGACGGTCTTGGCCAGGCTGTACGTGCCGCCGCGCAGGAAGATCGTGCCGCCTGCCGCGATCCGGGTGATCGCCGAGGTCAGCGTGGTCGGGTCCGAGATAGTGCCGGTCGCGCCGTCACGGCCGGCCGGCGACACGTACAGCACGCTGTCGGCGGCGGACGCGGGTAACGGCAACGCCAGGACCACCGCTAATGCCACACCTATGGACTTCATCATTTTCTCCCTGAGTGCGAAGGAATTCCGGGAGCGCTCCCAGCGCAAACTAACGCACTCACTTTCACAAACGCAATAAATCTTCGAAAGATTCACAACAGTGAAAAGCGTGCAATTCACAAATATAAATGGGCACAAAACGCGGACATGCCGAATTCGCGGACGAGCCCGTCCGCGAATTCGGTGTTCAGCCGACCGGAGAGACGATCAGGGTGAGGCGAAGCTCGGGTGCGGTGGCTGGTTGTAGGCCGTGTTCTGCCACGCCACCGCTTCCCGGTACTGCCGGTCCTCCATCAGCGAGGGCCGCCGGATCGAGGTCGGTTCGGTGGTCGAGTAGATGCGCAGCGCCCGGCTGTCCGAGGTGCGCCAGATGACCTCCTCGCGCCAGTCGCCGAGGATGTCGGC
>JAVXWK010000381.1:0-2593 GCA_032230575.1 Pseudonocardiales bacterium
TCCGGGCTGTGACGTCACGCTCCCCGCCCGGCTCCCGCCTGCAACACCCCCAAGCGAGCTCACTGGCGCTCTTACATCGGCATCTTTGTCATCGTAATCGCAAAGTTTTTGAGATTTTCGTCGGAAGTCCTTCACAGCGCAGACATCTCCGGATAACGTTCGCATCTCTCGACTGTGATGCGGGTCACAGGCGCGTTCCGTTGGCCCGCACCCTCGCCGGGTGCCGAGCAGGAAGCACCCGCCATGAGACGACTCGTCACCGCCACCTTCGCCGCTCTCCTCGTCGCGGGCCTCGTCCCGGTGGCCGCCGGGACCAGCGCCGCGTTCAGCACGGCGGGTTCCGCTTCAGCGGCCAGCGCCGACACCAGCCGATCGGGGTCGAAGTACAAGGTCCTGGTCCTGGTCTCGCCGGCCTACAGCAAGGCGGAGAAGAACGGGGTCCAGCAGCTGCGGCAGCTGGGCCTGGACCGCGGCTTCACGCTCGAGGTGACGGGTGACACCAGCGTCGTCACCGCCACCAACCTGGCGAAGTACCGCGCCGTGGCCTTCCTCAACACCACGGGTGACTACCTGAACGACGCGCAGCAGGCCGCCTTCGAGGGCTACTTCGGGGCAGGCGGCGGCTTCGTGGGCATCGGATCCGCCGTCGAGCTCGAGCCAAGCTGGGCGTTCCTGACCGATGTCCTCGGCTCGCGGTCCACGGCCAAGCTCGATGCGCAGACGGTCACCAACAAGGTCGCCGACCGGGTCCACGACGCGTCGAAGAACCTGCCGGAGTACTGGAACCTCAACGACACCTACTACAACTGGACGTCGAACGTTCGCGGCCTCAGCCACGTGCTGACCACCGTCAGCGACGCCCCCTTCACCAAGACGGGCAGCGGCCCGACGATCAACGCGCTCACGGGCGGCACTATGGGCGCCGACCACCCCGTCACCTGGTGCAAGGACTACAAGGGCGGTCGCTCCTACTACACCAACCACGGCGCTGCCGCGTCCGCCTGGTCGGACGCCAACCTGGTGAAGGAGCTCCTCGGCGCGCTGACCTGGGCCTCCGGTCAGTCCGACCCGGCCTACAGCGACTGCGGCGCGACCGTGCTCGCGAACTACTCGCAGGTCAAGATCAGCAGCCCGCCGAACGTCAGCGAGCCGATCGGCTTCGACCAGCTTCCCGACGGACGGGTCATCCAGACCGACCGTCGCGGCGGTGTGCGGCTGCACAACCCGGCGTCCGGGACAACGAACATTCTCGCCAACATCCCCGTCTACACCAACAGCGAGGACGGCCTCTACGGGCCCGGCATCGACAACAACTTCGCCAGCAACCACTGGGTGTATCTCTACTACGCCCCGCCGGTGGTCACCGACATCACCTACTCCGACGGAACGACCGGCCACACGAACGACTTCACCGCGGCGCCGTTCCTGAACGGCGCTGCTCCGACCCAGGCCACCGACATCAGCGCATGGGATGCCTGGATCGGCTACTTCCAGCTGTCGCGGTTCACGTTCGTCGACGACGCACCGGGAGCGCCTGCGCACCTGGACCTCGCCAGCGAGCAGCAGATCCTCCGTGTCGCGAACAACCGCGGGGCGTGCTGCCACGTCGGTGGCGACATCGACTTCGATAAGAACAACAACCTCTGGTTCGTCACGGGTGATGACAGCGCCGCAGGCAGCGGTGACGCGGGAGCCTGGGGACAGAGCATCGACCAGAAGACGGACGAGAACCAGACCGTCCGGGTCAGTGCCAGCACGACCGGTGGAACGTTCACGCTGACGTTCAACGGGCAGACGACGCCACCGCTCGCCTTCAACGCGACAGCGGCCCAGATCTCGGCTGCGCTCGGAGCGCTCAGCACCATCGGCAGCGCCAACATCCAGGCAACCGGCGGCCCGGTGAACACCGCGAACGTGCTCGCCACCTGGAAGGGCACGTTCGAGGAGCAGGACGTCTCCTCGCTCACGGCGGATGCGACCGGGCTCACCGGCAGCACCCCGACCGTGACGATCGGGGTCGGCACGGGCGCCGCGGGGTCTAACACCACCGCGCGCCAGGGCGGACTCTGGCGCATGCCGGCGGCCGACTCGGGGCGCTCCGCGATGAACACGAACGACCTGCGCGGCAAGATCAACCGGATCAAGGTCAAGGCCACCGACATCGCAACGGGCGAGGCCAACAAGCTCGACCTCGGGACGGGCGGCGCCTACACCGTGCCGGCCGGCAACCTGTTCCCCCTGGCGGGTGGCGCACCCCAGCCCAAGACGCGGCCTGAGGTCTATGCCATGGGCTTCCGGAACCCGTTCCGCATCCAGGTCGACTCGGACGACGTCGCCTACATCAGCGACTACTCCCCCGACTCGCAGACACCGCAGCAGTTCCACGGGACTCCTGGCACGGGGCGGTTCGAGATCGTGCGCAAGCCCGCGAACTACGGCTGGCCGTACTGCTTCAAGCCGGACCTGCCGGAGTACCCCTGGAACGTGAACCTCCAGGTGCCGATGAACCTCACCGATCACCAGCCGGTGCCGGCCGGGGTCACGCCGCAGCCGTACGACTGCGGGAACTCCGCCGGTGTCCCGAACAACGACT
>JAVXWK010000409.1:0-9427 GCA_032230575.1 Pseudonocardiales bacterium
GATCGCGTTCGTGAAGGAGCAGATCGGCAGTGTGAAAGCGCCGAAGCAGGTCGAGATCTGGCCCGACCTGCCGAGGTCCAAAGTGGGCAAAGTGCTCAAAGCCGAGATCAGGCAACGACTCACATGACGACGACCTGACGCACGGCCTCACCGGAGGCCAGCTTGGCGAACCCGTCGTTGATCTCGGTGAGGTCGAGGCGGCCGGACAGCAGGCCGTCGACGGGAAGCTTGCCCGCGCGGTACAGGTCGATGAACCGCGGGATGTCCCGCCGCGGCACGCACGAGCCCAGGTAGCTGCCCTTGAGCGTGCGTTCCTCGGCGACCAGGTTCAGCGCGGGCAGGGTGACGGTCCGGTCCGGGTGCGGCAGCCCGACCGTGACGGTCGTGCCGCCGACAGCCGTTGCGGCGTAAGCCTGTTCGAGCACGGCCGCGACACCGGTCGTGTCGATCACCTTGTCCGCGCCGCCACCGGTCAGCTCCCGGACGTGCTGCACCACATCGGGTCCGCCGGCGGCGTCGTGCGTCGCGCCGAGGCTTCTCGCGAGTTGCCGTTTGTGCTCGACGACGTCCACCGCGACGACCTGGGTGGCACCCGCCGTGATCGCCGCGAGCACCGCGGCCAGCCCGACCCCGCCGAGCCCGAACACCGCGACCCTGTCCCCCGGTGTCACCTGAGCGCTGTAGAACGCCGCACCCGCCCCGGTCAGCACCGCGCACCCGAACAGCGCGGCGACGTCGAGCGGCAGGTCCTTCGGCACTCGGGTGGCCGACCGGTCGGAGATCACCGTGTACTCGGCGAACCCGGACACGCCGAGGTGGTGGTGCGGCCGCGTGCCGTCCGGGAGCGTCCACCGCCGATGCCCGCTGAGCAACGTGCCCTCGCGGTTCGCGGCGGCACCCGGCTCGCACAGCGCCTGACGTCCAGACGAGCACGGACGGCACGCACCACACGCCGGCACGAACGACAGCACGACGTGATCACCCGGCTTGAACTCGGCGTTCGGCCCTGCCTCGACGACCTCGCCCGCCGCCTCGTGGCCCAGCACCATGGGCAACGGCCGGATGCGCGAGCCGTCGATCACGGACAGGTCGGAGTGGCACAGCCCGGTCGCGTGCACCCTGATGAGCACCTCGCCGGGACCGGGCGGGTCGAGCTCCAGGTCGACGATCTCGAGCGGACCGCCGACGCTCGTGAGCACCGCACCACGCGTCTTCACACGACCACCAGGCCTTCCATCGCCACACGCATCTCCTCCGGCTCAGCGACACCGGCCAGCACCGCACGACGCGCCCTCACGCCACCCCTCGCCCCGCCCATCCCCGACAGCGCAGCGACACCGTTCAGCACTGCACGCCGCGCCCTCACACCGCCACCAGGCCTTCCATCGCCGCACGCAGACCAGCTGGGATCTCCACCGGCTTGCGGGTCACCCTGTCCACGAACACGTGCACGAAGTGGCCTTCCGCCACCACGTCATCGCTGCCCTCGAGGAAGAACCCGACCTCGTAGCGCACGCTCGACCGGCCGAGGTGCCCGACGCGCAGCCCGGCGTCCAGCGCGTCCGGGAAGGAGACCGAGGCGCGGTAGTTGCAGTGCGACTCGACGCACAGCCCGATCTCCTGCCCTGCCTGGATGTCCAGCCCGGCCGCGATCAGCCACGTGTTGATCACCGTGTCCATGAACGCGTAGTGGACGACGTTGTTCACGTGCCCGTAGACGTCGTTGTCCGCCCACCGGGTCGGAATCCGCTGCCAGTGCCCGTAGCCGTCGCGCGAGGTGCTCACCGGCCCACGATAGTCATGTCCGAGCGGTGCGGATCAAGACCACGACGAGCCAGCCGCCGACGAACAGGCCGGGGAGATCGGCGACGAAGGCGTGCACGACGAGGGTCAGGGTGTCCTCGCCGACGTGCGCTTGGGGACGCAGCGGTACCCAGATCGCGCCCAGCCCGACGAGCGTGAAGTAGACCATCGCCGGCCAGAACGCCCAGCGCACTCCCCGATAGGCGAGAACGCCGATCACCAGGCTGATCGCGGCAGGTATCAGAGCGCCCAGAACGCCCGCCGGCCGCGCCGGACTGAGCAGGACGAAGCCGACGAACAACGTCCAGAACGCCGACCACACGCCATATCCGGCGGCGGCCAGCTGCTGCGGCCGCGTCCACCGGTTCACCGCGACACTCCCCCGCTCTCCTGCTGCTGGAGGAACGCCTCCCTGATACGACCGGCCAGCACGACCGCACCGTCGGTGAACCCGTTGATCACGATCTTGCCGCCGCCGACGAGCACGACGAGGCACCCGATGTTGCCGCCGAGAAGGCGAGCGAGGGCGGTGTTCTTGCCGATGTCCATGACAGTGCCGATGTCACCCCACCGCACCACAACGGACTTGTCGCGCCACGAGTGCACGAACCCGCCCTCGTACAGCGCGAACCCTTCGTCGCGCCGCCACACCGCCTGCACGGCGAAGACGATCGCGAAGATCACCAGCCCCAGCCCGCTGCCGAGAATCGCTCCCGAGACGGCCATGTTGGCGCCGGCCCGGTCGTTCATGAAGATCAGCAGCGAGAACGTCCCCAGCCCGAGCAGGGGAAGCCCGATCACCATCATGAGCGCCGCTTTGACAGCACGGCGGCGGTTGCTCGTCTCATAGCGCTCGACGAGAGAGCCCAGCTCTGGCATGCCGGAGGACGCTAACCGCCAGAGCCGGGACCGGTCCCCACGTCAGAAGCCGCACCCCTCCGGCGACCACGTGTTGTCACTGGCGTTGCTGCCGTCCGCGCGCACGACCCGCACCTGCACGCACAGCGCGCCCGGCGCGTAGAGCTCGATCGACGGGGTGTCGACGGAGCCCGACTTCAGGTCGTCGTTGGTGCGCCAGGCGAACCTGTCGCCCTCGGCCGGCGACGGGTACGTCCAGGTGAACCGCAACGTCGTCGGGTTGACGCGGGTGACGCTGACGTTCGCCTTGCCGGTCGGCCCGCTCGCGCCGTCCGCGGCGGCCTGGGGCTGCACCTTCTCGGGAGACTTGAGCTGTGAGTCGTCGGTGAGGAACAGGACTCCGCTGGTACCGAGCACGCCGGCGGCCACCGCGGCGGTCGCGTACACCGGCCAGCGCTTCCGCTTGGGAGCAGGCGGAGCGGCGTGCACGGCCACGACGTCCGAAGTGGACGGAACGCCGGTCGCCTGGAGGATCTCCCTCAGCCGCAGGCCGAACTCCTCGGCGGACCGCGGGCGCGACGCCGGGTCGGCCGCCATCGCCTGGTGCAGCAGGGCTTCCATCGGCTGCGGGGCCCTGCGCGTGGCCGGCGGGCTGCCGCGCAGGACGCGGTGTTCCAGGGCGGCGTGCGAGTTGTCGCCGCGCGGCACCACGAACGGCGGGTACCCGGCGAGCAGGTGCCACAACGTCGCCGCGAGCGAGAAGACGTCCGCCCGCACGCCGTGCGAACCGCTGATGAGCACCTCGGGCGCCGTCCACGGCAGGCGGTCGCGGCCGACCACGCCGAAGTCCGTCAGGCACGCGTGGCCGCCCTCGTCGAGCAGCACGTTGGCCGGCTTCACGTCGCGGTGCACCACGCCCGCCTGGTGCGCGGCCTGCAGCGCGTCCGCGAGCTGGATGCCGATCTCCAGCACCCGCTCGAACCGCAACGGCGCCAGCGCACCGGCATCGCCGCCGGTGTAGTGCTTCATCACCAGGTACAGCAGTCCGGCGCGGGTGCGCCCGGCCCTGTGCACGGTGACGATGCCGGGGTGCCCGAGTCCGAGAACCGTGCGCATCTCCGCCGCGCGTGCCGGGTCGACGAGCAGTTTCACCGCCACCTCGCCGCCTTCGTCGCGGTACAGGTGCACGTTCTTGCCCAGCGGTCGGACGTACCGGAATCCGGGGATCTCCGGTAACTCCTCTGTCATTCGCCACCTCTGTTGCCCACGACTGCGGTCAGGTGGCCCCGCCCACCTTCCGGTGACTGAGTAATCCACCTCAGCGCGACTGTCAACGGTCAACCACCAAGTGAGACGGCCGGTAGCGGGCAGCGATCGCCTCCGCGCGGTCGTGCAGAACGGCGCGCAACTCCTGGGGTGCCAGGACTTCCGCCTGCACACCAAGCTGCCACAGGGCCCACTCGGCGTGCCACAAATCCTGGAACATTGCTTCCAGCCGCAGCCAGCCGTCGTCGTCCTGTTCGGCCGCGCGGACGGCGACGGCCGTCTTCAGCACGTCGAGGTGCCGTGAGGGATTCACCCGGAGCCGCACGGAGATGTGACCGCTCGACAGGAACTGCGCGCACCGCTCCTGCCAGACGCGGTCGAGGTCGACCTGAGGTGGCCGCTGAGCAGGTTCGCCGAGTGTCTCAGCGGCCAGCACGCGGGAAAGCCGATAGGTGCGGTCGGCTCCGGAACGAGTGGCCAGCAGGTAGCCGCGGTCCCGAACGGTGACCAGGCCGATCGGGTCGACTGTGCGCCACTGGGGTTCCTGGTTCGAGGCGGCGTAGTGCAGGCGCAGCTTGTGCCCGGCGAGGACCGCTTTCCGGATCTCGATCATCGCCGCACCCGGCACGTCCTCGGGCACCGCGCGCCGGGACAGCAGATCGGTCTCGGGCTCGACCAGGAACCGCTGCGCCGCGTCGCGATGACCTTCCGGCAGCGCGTCCACGACCTTGCGCATGGCCGACGCCAGCGCCGACCCGAGCCCGAACGCCTGCTCACGGCCGACGGTCAGCAACGCGAGAGCCTCGTCGTGATTGAGGCCGGTCAGTTCCGTCTGGAAACCGGGCAGCAACGAGAACCCGCCGTTGCGGCCGCGATCGGCGTACACCGGGACACCCGCCGCCGACAACGCCTCGATGTCGCGCAACACGGTCCGCGTGGACACCTCCAGCTCGCGGGCCAGCGCCGTCGCGGACAGGCGACCGCGTTGGCGCAGCAGCAGAACGAGCGAGACCAACCGGTCGGCGCGCATAGCTCCGAAAGCTACCGGAATACACGACACAGGATGTCGTGTATTCGTTGCGAGGCTGTCGGCACCAACCTGAATGGAGCTGACGTGACAGTGGAACGAACGGCGGTCAACCCGGTCTCGTGGTCGGTCGAGCTGGGGTTCGACCAGGGCGAGCTGGTGTCCGGGCACACCCGGACCCTGTTCTGCTCGGGACAGACCGCGATGGACGCTGACGGCAAGCCGCAGCACGACGGCGACATGGCCGCTCAGCTGGCGCTGAGCCTCGCCAACCTCGAAGCTGTGCTCGAGGAGGCCGGCATGACGCTCGCGAACCTGGTGCGGCTCAACGTCTACACCACGGACGTCGACCTGCTGTTCCCGCACTACGGGGTGCTGGCGGCGCGGCTGGGTGCCGCAGGAGTGGCACCGGCGACGACGATGCTCGGCGTGACGCGGCTGGCGATCCCCGGCCAGCTGGTCGAACTGGAAGGAACCGCGGTCGCGTGATCAAGGTGGTGACGATCGGCGTGTACGGCTTCGACGCCGAGTCGTTCCTGCGCAAGCTCAGGCAGGCGGATGTGAGCGTGCTGCTCGACCTGCGCCAGCGTCGTGGTGTGCGCGGGCATGAGTACGCCTGGGCGAACTCACAGCGGCTGCAAGCGGCCCTGGCCGAGGCCGGGATCGCCTACGAGCACCACACCGAGCTCGCCCCGACCACGGACATGCGCCAGGCCCAGTACGCCGAGGACGACCGGCAGGGCGTCGGCAAGCGGTCCCGCCAGGTGCTCGCCGACGTGTACGCCCGCCGCTACACCGCGGAGATCCTCGACAAGGCCGACCTGGCACCGATCGCGTCAGGCGACGGGGTGGCGGCGTTGTTCTGCGTCGAGGCCGACGCGGAAGCGTGCCATCGCTCGCTGGTCGCCGAGCGGCTCTCCCGGATGTACGGCGTCGAGGTCGAGCACCTGCGCCCATGACATCTGTCATGGCCGAGTCGTGACAGCTGGAACCCGCCCTCCCCCACGCCCGCGGCCAGCATTGGGGACATGACGGAAACAGCTGTGCGAGCCGGCGCCGCGGTGGCGCTGAGCGGGGTGCGGAAGCGGTTCGGGGAAGTCCGCGCGGTCGACGGGATCGACCTGGTGATCTCGCCAGGTGAGGTGGTCGCGCTGCTCGGCCCGAACGGGGCCGGGAAGTCGACGACGGTGGACATGCTGCTCGGTCTGTCCACTCCGGACGGTGGGGCGATCAGCGTGTTCGGCAGGACACCTCGCGAGGCGGTGGTGGCCGGGCAGATCTCGGCGATGCTGCAGAGCGGCGCGTTGCTGGACGACGCGACCGTGGCCGAGGCGGTGGGGCTGATCGCGGCACTGCACCGCAAGCCGATGCCGGTGGCGCGGGCCATGGAGCAGGCGGGGATCGCGGACCTCGCGAACCGCAAGTGCACCAAGCTCTCCGGCGGGCAGAAGCAGCGGGTCCGGTTCGCGCTGGCACTGGTGTGCGAGCCGGATCTGCTGGTGCTGGACGAGCCGACGGTCGCGATGGACGTCGAGACGCGGCGGGCGTTCTGGAACCAGATGCGCGCGTACACGGACACCGGCAGGACCGTGCTGTTCGCGACGCACTACCTGGAGGAAGCCGAGGAGTACGCGGACCGCGTGGTGCTGATGCGGTCGGGGCGGATCGTGGCGGACGGGTCGGTGGCGCAGGTGCGGGCCGCGGTGTCCGGACGGACGTTGCGAGCGGTGGTGCCGGGCGCTCACGACCTCGGGCTGCCCGGCGTGCGTTCGACCGAACGGCGGGGCGACCGGATCACGTTGACCTGCACGGACTCTGATGCCGCAGTGCGCGCACTGCTGCAGCGTTACCCGCAGGCTCACGACATCGAGATCACCGCGCTGGGCCTGGAAGACGCGTTCCTGGCGCTCACCGGGGAGGACAACTGATGAACGCCCGATTCCTGGCCCTCGAACTGCGCCGAGCCGTGCGCAACGGCCGGTACCTGATCTTCACGGTGGCGGTGCCGTCGGTGATGTTCATGCTGTTCGTGAGCCTCTACGGCAAGGGCACGTTCCCGAACGGACTGCCCACCACCACGTCGCTGATGATGAACATGGCGTTGTTCGGGCTGATGGCCGGCCCGTTGTCGATCGGCGCCCGGATCGCGGTCGAACGCGGCCTCGGCTGGCAGAAGCAGCTGCGGCTGACCCCGCTGACCGGCACGGGATACCTGGCGACCAAGGGCGCGCTGAGCATGCTGGTGGCACTGCCGGGAATCCTGCTGATCAGCGTGATCGGCGCGATCGAGGGCGTGCGGATGGACGCCCCGCACTGGCTCGGTGTGGTGGGGACGCTGTGGGTGGGTGCGATCCCGTTCGTGCTGCTCGGCATCGTGATCGGCTTGGTCGCGAGCCCGGACGGCATGCAGGCGATCACGGGTCTGGCGTCGATGTTGCTGGGCCTGCTGGGCGGGATCTGGATTCCCGCCGAAGTGGCACCGGACTGGCTGGCTACGCTCATGAAGGTGCTGCCGACGTACTGGATCAAGGAGCTGACGCAGGCGCCGTTCGTGTCCGGTGTGGACGTCAAGCAGGCACTGCTGGTGATCGCGCTCTGGGTGGCGGGACTCTCGGTGATCGCCGCGCGCCGCTACCGCGCGCAGAGCTAGGTTCTTGGTCGTGCAGCGCAAAGGCAGCGGTAAGTGGTTCTGGTTCGCCATCATCTTCGTGCTGCTCTACATCCCGGCCCTGACCTACGACGTGCTCACCAGCGACCGGAGCCTGGTGGTGCGGATCGTGCTGACGGTGCTGATCGTGGCGTACGGGATCGGCTGGACGATCGCACCGCGCTGGCTCTGGGGCAGCGACAGCGAGAACGTCAACACCGCGATCTGCCTGGCGCTGACCGTGCTCGGGCTGGTCGTCGTGTACTGGCTGGGGATGTCCTCGGCCGGGCTGATGGTCTACATCATGTCCACGGTCGCCGTGGTGCTGACGCCGGGGCGGGCGATCGCGATCAACGGGACGGTGCTCGCCGCGCTGGCGGGCACGATGTACCTCCAGCAGGACCTGGCGATCGACGGCGGCCAGCTCGGCACGTTGTTCTCGATCTCGCTCGGCATGCTCGCGATGGGCAGGATGATGCGGGCGAACCGGGCGCTCGCCTTGGCGCAGGACGAGATCGCTGCACTGGCGCGGACCGAGGAGCGCAACCGGCTGGCGCGGGACCTGCACGACATCCTGGGGCACAGCCTGACCACGATCTCGCTGAAGACCGGGGTGGCGCGGCGGCTGCTGGAGAGCGATTCGCCGGACCGGGCGCTGACGGAGATCCGCGAGGTCGAGACGCTCACCCGGCAGGCGCTCAGCGACGTCCGCACCACCGTCTCCGGCTACCGCGAGGTGTCGCTGTCGGCCGAGGTCGTCGGCGCACGGGCGGCGTTGCGCGCGGGTGGGATTGAGGCAGATCTGCCGCACGCGGTGGACAACGTGCGACCCGAGCTCCAGGGGGTGTTCGGGTACGTGTTGCGCGAGGCGGTCACCAACGTGCTGCGGCACGCGGCCGCGACCCGCTGTTCCGTGCGCCTCGGCGACACCTGGCTGGAGGTGCGGGACGACGGGCGCGGCGCCGGGGTCGGCGAGCCGGGGACGGGGCTGCGAGGCTTGGCCGAGCGGCTGGCCCCGCTCGGGGGCACGGTGCTGGCGGGGCCGCTGGACGAAGGCGGGTACCGGCTGCGGGCCGAGGTCGCGTGACGTGGCGGGAGATGGCGTGATCAGGACGGTGCGGGCCCGCGGGCCGCGGTCGCCAGCAGCGCGTGAGCAGGAGGCGGCGTGATCAAGGTGTTGCTGGCGGACGACCAGGCGCTGGTGCGGGGTGCGTTCGCCGCGATGCTGGGCCTGGAACCCGACATCGAGGTCGTCGCCGAGGTCAGCGCGGGCGACGAGGTCATCGCCGCCGCCCAGCGAACCAGGCCCGACGTCGCGCTGCTCGACGTGCAGATGCCGGGCAAGGACGGCCTGAGCGCGGCCGCCGAGCTCCGCAAGGTTCTGCCGGGCTGCCGGGTGATCGTCTGCACCACGTTCGGACGTCCCGGCTACCTCGCGCGGGCGATGGCGGCGGGCGCGGCCGGGTTCGTGGTCAAGGACGCCACGCCCGAGCAGCTGGTCGACGCGGTCCGCCGGGTGCACGCCGGGCTGCGGGTCGTCGACCCGGCCCTGGCCGCCGAGTCGCTCGCCACGGGACAAAGCCCGTTGACCGATCGTGAACGAGACGTGCTGGCTGTGGCGCGGGACGGCGGCACGGTGTCCGACCTGGCCAAAGCACTGCACCTGTCCGAGGGCACGGTCCGCAACCACCTCAGCGCGGCGATCGGCAAGACGGGCGCGCGGACGAGGGCGGAGGCCGTCAAGGTCGCGGAGGACAGCGGCTGGCTGTGACCCACGGCACCGAGTCGTCATCCCAATAAGCGGGGTAGAGTCCACTTAAGCAATC
>JAVXWK010000413.1:0-11343 GCA_032230575.1 Pseudonocardiales bacterium
TCAGGTAGCCGTCCGAGCCCAGGGTTGCGAAGCCTCGGTCCACCATGGTCTGGAGGAGGCGGTGGACTGTGGATTTCGGCAGGCCGGTCACGCGCGCTATGTCGGTGATGCGCGAGTGGTCGGCCAGGGCCTCCAGTACGGCGAGCGTCTTTTCGACGGCGGTATCGGTCATCTCGCCAGCCAGCCTCCGTCGACCACTAGAACATGTCCGGTCACATAATCGGACGCGGCGGACGAAAGGAACACCGTTGGGCCCACCAGATCTTCTGGTTTGCCCCAACGGCCAGCTGGGATTCGGGCCCGGATCGACGGTTCGCGGTCCGGGTCGGCTCGCAGAGGCGCTGTGTTGTTGGTTTCGATGTAGCCCGGGGCGATGGCGTTGACCTGCACGTTTGACGACGCCCACTCGTTGGCGAGCAGCTTGGTCATGCCTACCAGGGCGTGCTTGGAGGCCGTGTAGGCCGAGACCAGGATTCCGCCCTGGAAGGAGAGCAAGGACGCGATGTTGATGACCTTGCCGCTGCCCTGGGCGACCATGTGGCGGCCGCACAGCTTGGAGATCTCGAAGGCCGAGTCCAGGTTCACGGCCATGATCCGTTGCCAGTCCGAGAGCGAGACGTCCACCGCGGCGCCTCGGTGGATGGTGCCGGCGTTGTTGACCAGGATGTCCACGCCGTGTTCGGCGAGGACCGGGGTCAGGGCGGGCTCGATCGAGGCTGGATCTGAGAGGTCGAGAGAGATGGTGGCCAGGGCTGGGGCCACGTCGGAGAGGTCGCCTCGGCCCACGAGGATCAGCTTGGCGCCTGCTTCGTGGAGGCCTTGGGCGATGGAGCGGCCTATGCCGGTGCGGGCGCCGGTCACGAGGGCCGTTTTGCCGTTGAGCGAGAAGTTCACCGCAGCTCCGTGACGGCTACTGGATCCATGTCGTCGTAGGCCTGGTTTTCGCCGCCCATTGCCCAGACGAAGGTGTAGCTGTGGGTGCCTGCTCCACTGTGGACGGACCAGGACGGGGAGATCACGGCCTCTTCGTTGCGCACCACGATGTTGCGGGTGTTCTGGGGCTCGCCGCAGAGGTGGATCACGCGGTGGTCTTCCGGGAGGTCGAAGTAGAGGTAGCACTCGGTGCGGCGGTCGTGGGTGTGCGGCGGCATGGTGTTCCAGACGCTGCCAGGTGCCAGGGACGTGACACCCAGGACCAGCTGGGAGCTGCGGATGCCGTCGGCGTGGACGAACTTGCGGATTTCGCGGACGTTCGCCGTTTCCTGCGTGCCCAGGGAAAGGACGTCGACGTCGTCGAAACGGGCCACCGAGGTCGGGAACGAGGCGTGCGACGGGGTGGAGAAGAGGTAGAAGCGAGTGTCCTCGTCGGAGGCGTGGAACTCGACGTCCACGGCGCCCTGGCCGATGTAGAGGCAGTCGCGCGTACCGAGTTCGTGCTCGGTTCCGTCCACGGTAACTGTTCCGGAACCGCGGATCGCGAGGACGGCGAGCTCGCGGCGTTCGCAGAAGTACGAGGAACGGAGCGGGGGAGCGCTCTCAAGCTTGAGCGGCGTGCCGACGGATGGCGTAGCGCCGCCCAGGACGATGCGGTCCTCGTGCGTGTAGACGGTTCGGATCTCGCCCGGTACGAAGAGGTCGTCCACCAGGTAGTGCTGCCGCAGCCCGTCCGTGTCGAAGCCCGGCAACTGCGCCGGATGGGTCGAGTGCCTGATTTGCATCTGAGGATGCCTTCCGATCGGGGCGGCGGAGTGACACGATGTGCGCCGACCAACATGGAACACGGTTCCGTGGACTGGAACAAGCCTCCGCTCACCACGCCGCCGGTGACGAGAGGCGATGAAAGGCGGCCTTGGTGTACCAGCAGAACCCGAATCCGACAGGATCGTTGTTCCTGTCGGCTCTGCTCGCGTTGATACCGCTCGTTGCCGTGCTCGTGCTGCTCGGCGGTCTCAAGTGGAAGGCTCATTGGGCGGGGTTGACCGCCCTGGTGCTCGCGATCGGCGTCGCGTTGTTCGGCTACTCGATGCCGATCGGGCAGGCGCTCAACTCGGCGGCGTTCGGTGCGGCTACCAGCGTGCTCGTGGTCCTGTGGATCACGTTCAACGCCATCTGGATCTACAACCTGACGGTCCACAGCGGACATTTCGCAGTGCTGCGCAGGTCGTTCAGCTCGATCTCGGACGACCAGCGGGTGCAGGCGATCGTCATCGCGTTCTCGTTCGGCGCGCTGCTCGAGGCGCTGGCCGGTGGCGGTGGGCCCGTCGCGATCTGCTCGGTCATGTTGATCGCGCTGGGCGTCGACCCGATGAAGGCGGTGGCGCTGGCGCTGATCGCCGACACCGCGCCGGTGGCGTTCGGCGGCATGGGCAACCCGATCACGGTCCTGAACACGGTCACCGGGCTGCCGGCTGACACGTTCGGCGCGATGACCGGGCGTCAGGTGCCGATCCTGGCGTTGCTGGTGCCGTTCGTGCTGATCTTCGTGGTGGACGGCAAGCGCGGCTTCAAGCAGACGTGGCCGGCCGCGCTCGTGGCGGGTGGCTCGTTCGCGATCACGCAGTACCTCGTCTCGAACTTCTGGTCCTACAAGCTGTGCGACATCATCGCGGCCGTCGTGTCGGTGCTCGCGGTGATCGTCTTCATGCGCGTGTGGCAGCCGGCGCGCTCGATTCCGCCGGTCATCGCGGGTGGTTCGACGACGGACTCGCGGCGCGACGTGATCACGGCCTTCACGCCGTACGCGATCATCGTGGTGATCTTCTCGGTCGCGCAGATCGTTCCGGTGAAGAAGTTCCTCGACTCGCTGACGTACAAGTTCCTGTGGCCCGGCATGCACCTGACGAACGCGGCGGGCAAGCCGATCAAGGTCGAGTACGCGCTGAACTGGGCGTCCGCGACCGGCTCGTTGCTGTTCCTGTCGGGCCTGATCACGTTGGTGGTGCTGGGGATCAGCGCGCGGAAGGGCCTGGAGATCTACGGCCAGACGATCAAGCAGTTCAGCTGGGCGATCCTGGCGATCTTCGCGGTGTTCTCGCTGTCGTACGTCATGAACTACTCCGGTCAGATCACGACTCTGGGCCTCTGGCTCGCGGGGACCGGCGCGTTCTTCGCGTTCCTGTCGCCGGTCGTGGGCTGGTTCGGTGTCGCGATCACCGGTACGGACGCGGGCTCCAACGCGTTGTTCGGCGGCCTGCAGGTCACCGCGGCGCAGCAGCTCGGCACGTCGCCGTTCCTGTTCGGCGCCTCGAACAGCTCGGGTGGCGTGATGGCGAAGATGATCTCGCCGCAGAACCTGGCTATCGGCACCGCGGCGGCAGGTCTCGTGGGACGTGAGGGCGACCTGTTCCGCAAGGTGTTCGGCTGGAGTCTGTTGCTGCTGCTGGTGACGTGCGTGGTCGCCTACCTGCAGTCGACACCGGTGCTGGGCTGGATGGTGCCATGACGTTCAGTCGCAGAACTCTGCTCGGTGCGGCTGCGGCGGCGCCGATTGTCGTTGGGGCCGCAGGGGAAGCATCGGCCGCTTCCTCGCGCTTGTTCCGGGAGTCGTTCGACTTCGCGCTGAAGCGGCTGCGCCAGGTCGCGCCGAACGTCACCTCGTTCCCCGAGGAGACGAAGTTCGAGAAGTGGACCTACGTCAACTCCGGCGGCTGGGTCGGCGGTTTCTGGCCCGGCATGCACTGGCTCGCGTTCCTGGACAGCGGCGACGAGCAGTTCAAGAAGTGGGCTGTGGAGTCGGCGCTGAAGCTCTCGCCGCGGCGCACCGACACGTCGATCCACGACCTCGGCTTCCTGTTCTACCCGTCGTGGGTGACCGGGTACCGGCTGACCGGCGACGTGTCGTGGCGTGACGGCGCCGTGCAGGCCGCGTCGTCGTTGATCCAGCGCTACAACGACAAAGGCCGCTTCATCAGGGCGTGGGGAGCGCTCGGCACGCCCACCAACGCGGGCAGGGCGATCATGGACACGATGATGAACCTCGACCTGCTGACGTTCGCGTCGGAGCAGACGGGGGAGTCGCGGTTCCTGGACGTCGCCGTCGCGCACGCTCAGACGACGCGCTTGAAGTTCATCCGGCCGGACGGATCGACGCCGCACGTCTTCGACTTCAACCCGGACACCGGCGAGGACATCGGCCCCAACACGAACCAGGGCTACAGCCCGACGTCGTGCTGGTCGCGCGGGCAGGCGTGGGGCATCTACGGCTTCACGACGATGTACCGGCGTTCTCGCAAGCGCGAGTTCCTCGACGCCGCACGGAAACTCGCGGACTTCACGTTGGACGCCCTCACGCCGGACCACATTCCGGTGTGGGACTACCGCTCACCGTTGGCGCCCAACGACGTCAAGGACTCCTCGGCGGGCGCCATCATGGCGTGCGGTCTGCTGGACCTGGCCGCGGCCACCGGACGGTTGTCGTATCGGGTTTCCGCGTTGCGGATCCTGGATGCGTTGTGCCGCACGTGTTTGACGACCCGTGCCGAGAAGCACGAGGCCATCCTGGCGCGCGGCACCCGCAACCGTCGCATCGAGACCGGCATCGAGGTTTCGTTGCCCTACGGCGACTACTACCTCATGGAGGCGTTGCTCAGGGTCCTGAAACCCCGGGAGCTCGGACGCGCGATCGGCCTGTCCTGACCGGCAGCGCGGCCACCAGGACCACGCCCGCGAGCAGCAGTCCCGTGCCGACCCAGAACAGCGGGATCGACTGGTACGCGGCGTTGGTGTAGGCGAGCGGCGGCGTCTTCTGCTTCGGAGGCGCCGCCGGTCCGCCTGGTTCCTGCGTCGCGGGCGGCTGCGCGGTCCCGCAGACGACGCCACCCTGCGGCGCCGCGGCCCGCACGATCTGCTCGCCGAGCGAGATCTGCGCGAGCGCCGTCGGCAGGTTCGGCAGCTTCAGCTTGTCCGTCGGCAGCAGCTGCACGTCGAGCATCCGCGCCGTGGCCCCGAGCTGGAACCCGCTGAACCCGTTGCCGCTGAAGCTCGCCTTCTTCTCGTTGAGCCCGGCGATCTGCAGCTTGACGACCACCAGGTCGAGCAGCAACGGGATGTCCAACGCCGGGTGCGCGGCGTCCAGCGTGCCGAGTTCCTTGCCGTTCTGGCTGACCTTGAGCACCGGCGCGGTGTACGTGATCCTGGACGTCTTCTCGTCCCCGGTGGCGGTTGCCGTGAGCGTCGGCGGAGTGGTCACATCGATCTTGACGCCACCCGCGATCTCCACGCTGACCGCGCGCATGGTCGACGTCGACTCGACCGCCTTGTTCTTGCTGCCGGGCAGGTCCACGAGCTTCACGTTGGAGTTGGCCTCGAACGTGTCCTGGATGCTGATCAGGCTCTTGGACGGCAACGGCACCTCGGCCGGCAGCGCGCTCAGAACCTCAAGCCCCGCCAGCGAAGTCCTGGCCGAGGCCAGCGGGCTGACGCACGGCCCGAGCTTCTCGTCCCACCGTGCGTGCACGCTGCCGTTGAGCAGCTTGAGCTTGCCGAGCGGCGTCTCGGGAATCGGCAGCCCGCCAGTGGTCGGCTGCGGGTTGTCCGGAATCGCCGTCTGCACAAGCGTCCCCGGCGACTGCGGCGACCGCCCGGCCACCGCGAACCCGAACGGGTTCGCCTGCGTGACCACCCGCTCGGTGCTCAGGAACGCCTCGGTGTTGACCTGCGCACTCGCCAGCCCCAGCCCGAACTCCGTGACCGACTGCTTCGGCAGCTGGTCGCTCAGCCCGGGCAGGATCGTGTTCGTGGGCACGCCCTGCGGCCCGAGTCGGACCACTGACAGCCCGGTTCCGGCGTCCCCGACCGCGTGCGCCAGCGATTGCGGCCCGTTCGGCGCCGACGCGGGCGGCTGGTTCGGATCACGCGGCCCTGGCACCGGTGTGGTCGGAGGCTGGGCGAGCGCGGGTGCCGCGACGAGCGCGAGCAACAACCCGGCCAGCGGCACGGACAACGATCGGCGCATGAACCACTCCTCGGCGGCTAGGAGGTGGTGACATCGGTCACGGTCCGTACAACGAAGCTGACCCCCGTGAGTAACGCGGTTGCGGGTCGGTTATAGTTGTCGCGTCTCGCCGCCTTAGCTCAGTCGGCCAGAGCGGCTCACTCGTAATGAGCAGGTCATCGGTTCGATTCCGATAGGCGGCTCGGTGGGACGGAAGGGCCAGGTCACTCGCTGACCTGGCCCTTCCTCTGTTTTAGTCATAGGTCAGGCCTCGGCCTGAACAAGGGTCTAGGCTCGCCCGTATCCCCAGTGGAGACGCGGTGGCCGGGCGCTGGTGCGAGATCGCTTACCGTCGGTGTCAACCCGATGGCTACCATGCGCGTCTTTCGGTGCGATCAGGCCACTGCGGGGTCCGGCGAGCCTCCACTGTCGCCAGGTGTGGTGGTGATCTGATGCGCACCACCTTGCGAGGTAGAAGGAGGAACGCGGACATGGGCGGCGAGAACGGCGACAAGTGAGTCGTTTGCTGAGGCGCCTGCACCGCACCCGGCTGTGCAGGCCGTTCTACCTGTGAAGCTGTAGCAACATGCCCGCCCGGCGGTTCGCCGGCAGGTTGTTGATCGCCAGTTTGATCTCCACGCGGCCCGCGTCGGTTCGCCTGATGATCTCGAAGTCGTCGCGGATCCGGTTGAGTGCGACCACGTCCCAGTGGACGTCGACTCCCGGTGGCAGGACTATCTTGTAGGTCGCGCGCTCGACCGGCTGCCGGAAGTAGAACGTGAACGGGTCCGGCTTTTTGTGCACCATCAGCGGCACACATTTCTTCGGCCAGGTCCACTCCATTTTCAGGCGTATTTCGCTGTCCACTTCCGCAGGTGAGTGGAAGTGGGAGACCATGTCGAGCTTGCCGTCGGCGCTCCAATGCGAGGTGACGAGAAAGCTCGGGCCGGTGCTGCCGTCGACCAGGAGGCTGCGGACTTCCGCCTTGACCTCCTTCTGGATCGACTTGGGCTGGTTCCACCCCGGACCGAAGCGCAGCCGGAAGAACTTCGCCTCGGCGTTGCGAATGACGGCGTTGACGGTGATGAACTCCTGCGTGTCGCCGTTGGCCGCGATGACCGCGACCTGTTCCCACACCTTGATGTCGAACTGGCTGGGCTGCAGTTCCATCAGCATGTACGAGTACTGGGACAGCAGGGCGCGGTACTCGCGTGCCTCCGCGTCGAGCTTCGTGACGCGGGTGGTCAGGTAGACCAGCAGCAGGAGCATCAGGACGATCGCGCCGATCACGAACGCCGTGCGAATCGCGACCGGGCCGAACAACGTGGACAGAACGGCGCCGAACGCGACCAGGCCCAGCAGGCCCTTGACGAACCCGACCGCTCCTTCGTCCTGGAGGAATTTCTCCAGCCACTGCGAGAACGACTTCAGCACCCCGGTCCACCCCTCTGGCCGGCCTGCGTGCCGGACTGTGCAGGGTATCTCGGGTGTGTGGAGTCGTCATCGAAGTTGGTACGAATGGGTGGAGAGCTCGACTGGCATTCAATTGGCATTGTCTCGCGGTTTATGTCGTAAAGAGGGTTGACACGGCAACGATCGGGTCACGAGCGTTACGCCGATCGCCGTGCCGCGATACCCAGGTACGCGAACGCACCCACGGAGGTGTGCCATGGTCCTGGCGGCTCCGACGCAGCTGAAGCCCGCGGCGCTGCGCCTTCTGATCATGACGGAGGCCGGTTTCCTCACCTACGTCGCGATCTACGACATGTTCACCTATGCCAGGGATTTCAGCCAATGGCTGACGCTGATGATCTGGTTGACCACGGCCGTTCTGAACTTCGTGGCTTTGTACGGAATCATCCGCAAGCGCGCCTGGGGTGCTGCACTGTTGCTGGCCGCGCAGGCGGCCGTAGCCGCTTTCCTGGTGTACGTGCTGGCTGTCGAGACGCGGAGTCCGACTGTCGACTTGATCAGTCTTGTTCTCACGGCGGGACTTCTGTGCCTCACGGGAGTGGTCGGGTGGCATGCGTACAAGGCTTCCGGTGAGACCAAGGTTCCCAAGAAACTGTGGATCGGAATAGCGGCGCTTCTTCCGCTGGCGGGCCTGTTCCAGTTCTGGATGCAGAACTTCTACGTGCCTCAGCACGACCGGCCACAGGTGGATCTCGTGACTGAACTGGAAGAGATCGGGCGAACGGACAACATCGCGCACATGCGCGGCACTATCACCTTGCACAATCGCGGAAAAGTCGATGTCAACGCGGTCGGATCGCTCTATCAGATCCGGGCGTTCAGCTACGCGAACACGAGCGACGACGTGCCGATCGAGGCGGCTGTGACCGGGCTCGACTGGCGATACGCGGACACCGGCCGCGCCCGCGGTCTCGTGCAACCGGGTGCATTGGTTCAAGTCGACGAAATGATGACGCTCGACGAGTTCCTGACGCCCGATGAGACCTGGACGAAGTCAGTGGCGTTCGCGGTCAACATGACTGGCAAGGACGTGGTGCGACTGGCTGCCGAAGCCGCGTTCGTGACCAACCGAACGGCGGCGAGTCACAAGGTCTGCGACCATTCGCAGGAGGTGGTCTTCGGCGGGCCGGAGCGGTACCTGGTGCAGACCGGAGCGGACCAGAGCCGGTACATCTGCGTGGAGACGAGGTTTCCGCCGCGAAACACCGTCCGGAGCCTCTTCGACGACGACCCGGTGATCAAAACGTATGTCGTGCTCAGCAGCCCAGGGCTTCCTGATCTGCCAGTACCCGACCTGCAGGTGAGCCTCGAGGCGGGCGCTTTGGTCACACCCGCATTGAGCCAGTCGCAGCTGGAGAGGGTCAGCGCGATCATCGATCGAGGGTTGCCGTGGTGCATGCTCTCCAGCCACACCGAGTATCCCCTGCACGCGACGCCGAAATAGTCATCCGCAGGTGGTGAGGGCGTGCTCCAGTGCTGAACGTTCCGCCGGCGCCACGGTCAGCCCGTATGCCACCTTCACCGTCACGTAGATCCGCGAGTAAGAGCACGCATACGACGCGTTGGGCGGCATCCACTCGTCGGGCGTCTTGTCGCCCTTCGACTGGTTGACCTTGCCCGAGACCGCCACGAGGTTCCGCAGGTCGTTCGCCGCCGCCACCCGTTTCTCGGGCGCCCACCCGGCGGCACCGCTGCGCCACATCTCGGCAAGCGGCACCACGTGATCGATCTGGATCTTCGAGACGGTGGTGACGCGCGTGCCGGTGTACGGATCGTCCAAACTGCCGGACTGCACGGAGCACCGGCCCGGCTTGCGCGAGACGCCAGTCAGGTCGCGGGCCAGGACCTGGCTGCGCTGGTCGCAGCCGTCGCCGTCGGTGTCGAACCACGGCTGGCCGAACACACACGCCTTGCCATCGGCGCAGTCGCGCACGTATCCGTCCAGACGGCCTGGCGCGGCAACGACGAGCGCCGCGAGAGAGGTGCGGACGGAACCGGCGTCGAGGGTGCCGGTGGGCACGCGATCCACCTGGGGACCGGGCGGAGAGGATGACAGGGGTAGAGCGGAACAGCCGGTAAGCAGGATGATCAGCAGCAGCCACCGCATGAGAGGGAAGTACCCGCCGCCAAAGCACGCGATGGCCGCTCAACGGCGTAACTCTGGGGGGACAGATGTCCGAAGTCAACGCGCTCGCCGACCGCCTCTTCGACACCATTCTCGACCGCTACCCGCTCGAAGCCAGCCTGATGGGCTTCGATCTCGACCACGCCGCGCTCACCGACCACAGCGAGGAGGCCGAGCAGCGGTACGCCGGAAGGCTGCAAGCCATTGCGCAAGCGGCGCAACGGATTCAGCCCGCGGACCTGTCCGAGCGCCTCACCCTCGGCATCGTGCTGCACGAGGTGCGCACGCAGTCCGGCCAGATCGGCGCGAAGCAGATCGAGTTCGGCATCAGCGCGAACCTCCGCGGGGCGCTGCCGGGCACGCTCGCGTTCCTGCCGCGCGTGCTGGTCGACACCGCGGAGCGAAAAGCCGGTTACCTGCAACGGTTGCGCGGGCTCGGCGGGTTGTTCGCCACGATGATCGAGCGGCACCGCACGGGGTTCGAGAACGGCCGCACGCCGGTGAAACACCTGGTGGAGCAGGCCATTGAGCTGATGGACGGCCATCTGGACAACCTGGAGGCGTTCAACGTCGTGGACGGTGCCGAGGAGGTGATCGACGCGGACCTCAAGCCCGCCATCGAGGACTACCGCGCGTTTCTGCAGAACGAAGCACTGCCGCTCGGACGGGACACCGAGCACGCCGGCCTGTGCTGGCTGCCCGGCGGCGACGAGATATACAGGACGGCGGTTCGCGCACACACGACCGAGGACCTCGACCCGGAAGCGCTGCACGCCACCGGCTTGAGGCTCATCGAGGACCTCAAGCGCGAGTTCGCCCAGCACGGCGACGACGTGTTCGACCGCATTCGCAACGACCCCGAGTTCCGCCACAGCAATGGTGAGGACATGCTCAAAGCCGCACGAACCGCCGTCGCGAAGGCCGAAGCTGTTGCGCCCCAGTGGTTCCGCACGATGCCGGAGCAGAGGTGCGCGATCGAGGAAGCCCCGCCGTCGGTGCCGGCGCATGTGCCGCCGCACTACTTCGGGGCCTCCGAGGACGGCAGCCGGCCCGGCACGTACTTCGTCAACACCAAGGAACCGCAGAACCGGCTGAAGATCGAGGACGAGGCCACGGCGTACCACGAGGCCGTGCCCGGGCATCACTTCGAGTACTCCAAGGCGGCACTGCTCAAGGACCTGCCCGTGGTCCGCCGCAAGGCCCCGATCAGCGTCTTCGGCGAGGGCTGGGCGCTCTACTGCGAACGCCTCGCGGACGAGATGGGCTTGTACAGCAACGACGACTCGCGGCTCGGAATGCTCACGATGGACGCCATGCGCGCGGGACGGCTCGTCGTCGACACCGGCCTGCACGCCAAGGGGTGGAGCCGGCAGCAGGCCGTCGACTTCCTCGTCGAGAACACGCCGATGGCGCTGATGCAGATCGAGTCCGAAGTGGACAGGTACCTCGGCGAACCCGGCCAGGCGCTCGCGTACATGGTGGGGCGCCTCAAGTTCCAGGAGTTGCGGAAGAAGGCCGAGGCACAGGGCAGGGACGTCCGCGACTTCCACGAGGTCGTGCTCGGCCAGGGCAGGCTCACGCTGGCGCTGCTCGACGAGGTCGTCGACGAGTGGCTCGCCGAGGCGTGACCTCGCGGAGCAGCTGTCCGACATGAACGGCTAAGAGGTCTGCCCGAGCGCCTGAGCCAGGAACGCGGTCCACTTCTCGCTCTGCCCGGTCGCATCACCGAAGAGGTGGTGGCCGACGGCGCGGGTGCCGTGGAACCGGTACAGGCCATCGGTGCCGCGCACGCTGAGGAACACCCCCGGCAGGT
>JAVXWK010000420.1:0-8284 GCA_032230575.1 Pseudonocardiales bacterium
GTCCGCGACGTCCGAACAGCGTCGACTTCACCTGGCACCAGCCCGAGGTCCGGCCGCCGGTGGTCAGTCCGCGGGCCACCGGACTGCCTCACCTCCCCACGAGCGCCTGGCCTCCTCAACCACGCCAAGGAAGTCCAAGTCCTGACCCGAGGTCACCCACCGCACGAGGGAGGCACCGGTGGTCCGCAAACACCAGATGACCCACGACCACCGCCTGGTCCCAGCGGCAGCGGCGGTGTGGGCGACGGCCATCGCGGGCCTCTTCCTGAGCTGGCAGGTGGCTGTCCTCACCGGACTTGCCGCGGGAGCGATCGGCCTGACCGCCTGGCGCAGGGCCTGGTGGACCAGGACGTGCGCGATAGCGCTCCTGATCTCGGGCCCGGTGGCCGCGGCCTGGGTGGGCGGCAACGTCTTCCGAGCCGAGACCCATCCACTTCGCCTGGCTGCCGGCGAAGGCCGTTCCACCACCGTGACCGCGGAACTCACCACCAGGCCCAAAGGCATCCGTGCCGCGGGCTTCGGCGGTCACCAGGCGGGAGTCGACCACGTGGTCATCACCGCGACCGCCAACGGTGCCCGGCTGGTCCTGCTGGCTCCGGCCGAGCAGTGGCGGAACCTGTTGCCAGGCCAGAAGGTCACGGCCAAGGGCACGCTGGCTCCGCCTCGAGGCGGCGACCTGGCGTCCGCACTGCTGAGGGTTCGCGGACCGCCGATCGATCCACAGCCGGCACCGGCGTGGCAACGCTGGGCGGACCACCTCCGTGACGGCCTGCGAGACGCGAGCACGGTCCTCGACGACGAGGAGGCCGGGCTCCTGCCGGCGCTGGTGGTGGGCGACACCGACCACATGGTGCCGCGCATCGTCGACGAGTTCCGCACTGCTGGCCTCTCGCACCTGCTGGCCGTGAGCGGCGCGAACCTCGCCATCGTGTGCGGCGCGGTCTACCTGCTGGCCAAGCGTTGCAGAGCCGGCCCGCGAACAGCGGCGGCGGCCGCGATGACGGCGCTCGTGGGGTTCGTGGTGCTGGCCGGTCCGGAGCCGAGCGTTCTGCGCGCGGCGGTGATGGGCGCGGTGACGCTGCTGGCGCTGGTGCTGGGCCGAAGACGGTCCACGCTCCCGAGCATCGCGGCCGCCGTGATCGTCCTGGTGCTCGTCGATCCGGCACTCGGCGGCGATCCGGGGTTCGCACTGTCCGTCGTGGCGACGGCGGCGTTGGTCCTGGTGGCGCCGAAGTGGTCGAGAGCGCTGAAGGAACGCGGCGTGCCGAACGGCCTGGCCGAGGCGATCGTCGTGCCCACGGCCGCGAGCCTGGCGACGGCTCCGCTGGTCGCCGGCCTCTCCGGCCAGGTGAGCCTCGTGGCGATCGTCGCCAACCTGGTCGCCGGCCCGGTGGTCGCACCGGCCACGGTTCTGGGTGTGGTGGCGGCAGCCGTCGCACCGCTGTACCGGCCGGGCGCCGAGCTGGTCGTGCACGTCGCGGGGCCGGCGATCACCTGGCTGATCCAGGTCGGTCGGCAAACGGCGACCGTGCCCGGTGCGTCGGTCAGCTGGCCGAAGGGCTGGCTCGGAGCGTTCGCACTGACCGGCGCCGTGGCGGCGGTGGTGTTGTTGCTGCGGTTCAAGAAGACGCGGACGTTGGTCGTCGCGGTGCTCGTCGGCGGGTTCGTCGTGCTGGTGCCGATGCAGGTCGTGTCACCGGCCTGGCCACCGGACGACTGGAAGGTCGTCGCGTGCGACGTGGGCCAAGGCGACGCGCTCGTCCTGGCGACCGACGAGGCCGACAGAGCGGTCGTGGTGGACACCGGGCCCGATCCCGGAGCTGTCGACCGCTGCCTGAAGACGTTGGGAATCAAGAGGATCCCGCTCCTCGTGCTGACCCATCTGCACGCGGACCACGTGCAGGGCCTGCCTGCGGTGCTCACCGGGCGTGCGGTGGGCGCCGTCGCGGTGGGCCCGCTCAAGGAGCCCGACTGGGCGTGGAAAGAGGTCAACAAGCAGGCCCGCGGCCACGGCGTGCGGGTGGTGGAACCCAAGGCAGGCGAACGGTTCGCCTGGCCAGGACTGGAAGTGGAGGTGCTCGGGCCAAGACGGCCGCCGACAGCGGACGACTCGAACACGACGGTCAACGACTACTCGCTCGTGCTCAGGGCGATCACGCGAGCCGGCCGCGTGCTGCTCACCGGTGACGTCGAACTGGCGGGCCAGTCGGCACTGCTGGGGGAGCGGGACCTGCGGGCCGACGTGCTCAAGGTGCCGCACCACGGTTCGCGGTACTCGCTGCCCGCGTTCCTCAAAGCCGCACAACCACGAATCGGGCTGGTGAGCGTGGGCGAGGGCAACCGCTACGGCCACCCCAGCCAGCACGTGCTCGACCTGCTGAGGGCAGGCGGCGCGGTGGTGATGCGTACGGACGAAGACGGCGACCTGGCCGTGTTGCCGGGAAACCGAATAGTGAGAAGGAGAAGAAGATGGTCTGGATCAGGCTCTACAACGCGCGCTACCCGGTCCCCGGAGGCACGCCCGGCCTCGCGTGGGCGTTGTGGCAGACGAACTACACGGCGGCGCCATGGCCGCACGACGAGCTGAAACCCGATTTCGGTTACTACATCTGCGAAACACTCGACGACGGCACCCGCGCCCTCACCTACCGCGCGACGACCACGCACGTGCTGCCGCCCACCAAGGCGGCCAAGCCGGAGGAGGCTTATGACCTCGTCTCGCAGCAAGTGTTCGACGACGATCTGCGGATCGCGCCGCACGACTGGCAGGACTACCACTACAACCTGCTGAAGGCGGAAGCGCCGTGGCCGCAACAGGTTGTGGCCTGGCGTGCGCGGGTGGAGCCGATCGGGCCGCACGTGATGGATGGCCTGCAACGGTTCCCGCGCACGGGCTGGATGCAGACCGAGGCGATTTCCCTCTGACACAAAGCATTCAGTGGCGGTGATCGACGAGATTCTTGGTCAACGACGCTGAACACGATGTGGTCGCAACCATCGCAGCGCGCGATCGCGATGACCTGCCTGCCGGACAACGGGTGGCCGTCCGCGATCTCGGTCCGCGACTGGGTTTCCAGCTGAGCTCTGGGGCTCGGCGTCCGGGCTGAACGTCCACGGTTCAGGCCATGGCGTGAGCCGGCAACCCGCGTAGGGCCCGTTGTCGGTCATTCCCGAGCATGCCAGGAGACAACGCGGTCCGGGGACGCACGCGGCGTCCCCGGACCGGATGGAGGTGGTGTCTAGGCCAGTGCCCTGATGACGGCCTCGGCCGACGGCGGCACCGTCGCGCGCGGGCCGATCGTGTCGCCGAGCGCATCGAGGGTCTTCAGGCCGTCGCCGGTGATCAGCAGCACGGTCTCGGCGTCCGGGTCGAGCTTGCCGGCCTCGATCAGCTTCTTCGCGGTCGCCACGGTCACGCCGCCGGCGGTCTCGGCGAAGATGCCCTCGGTGCGGGCGAGGAGCTTGATGCCCTCGACGACCTCTTCGTCGGTCACGTCCTCGATGGCGCCGTTGGTGCGGCGGACCGCGTCGAGCACGTAGGGGCCGTCGGCCGGGGCGCCGATCGCGAGTGAGCGGGCGATCGTGTCCGGGCGGACCGGGCGGATGACGTCGTGGCCTTCCTTGAACGCGGCGGACACGGGGCTGCAGCCGGTGGCCTGGGCGCCGAAGACGCGGTACGGGGTGGCTTCGACCAGGTCGAGCTGGCCGAGCTCGCGGAAGGCCTTGTCGACCTTGGTCAGCTGCGAGCCGGAGGCGATCGGCACGACGATCTGGTCGGGCAGGCGCCAGCCGAGCTGTTCGGCGACCTCGTAGCCGAGGGTCTTCGAGCCCTCCGCGTAGTACGGGCGGACGTTGACGTTCACGAACGCCCAGTCCTCGTGCTCCGCGGCGAGCTCCTGGGCCAGGCGGTTCACGTCGTCGTAGTTGCCGTCGACGGCGATCAGGGCGCCGTCGTACACGGCGCTCATGAGGATCTTGGCGCGCTCGAGATTGGAGGGAACGAGAACCACGGACTGCCAGCCCGCGCGGGCTGCCGCCGCGGCGACGGCGTTCGCCAGGTTGCCGGTGGACGGGCAGGCCAGGACCTTGAAGCCGAGCTCGCGGGCGGCGGCGAGTGCCACACCGACCACGCGGTCCTTGAAGGAGTGGGTGGGGTTGCCGGTGTCGTCCTTCACCCAGACCTTGCGGACGCCCAGGGCCTTGGCGAGGTTGTGGGCCTCGACCAGGCGGGTGCCGCCGGGGTCGGTGTTCGGGTGCTGTTCCACAGTGGACGGAACAGGGAGAAGGCCGCGGTAGCGCCAGATCGACCTGGGGCCGGCTTCGATGTCCTCGCGCCGGATCTTGCCGAAGTCGTAGGCAACTTCCAGCGGCCCGAAACACTCCAGACAGGCGTACTCAGGAGCGAGAGGGGTTTCATTGCCACATTCCCGGCACAGCAGTGCGCGGGCGGGGCCGAGGTCGAACTTGGTGCCCGTGGGCACGGAGACAGCAGTCATCGCGAGGTATCTCCTCATCTTTCCCGCGAAAATCGAACGGGTCGGAATTGGCACCGTGATCGTCTGCGCGCACTCGTGCGTTGTGCACAGCGCTGACGCCGGTTGCCGGGGCTTCTTCGGGCCGGTCCCTCTGCCCCTCTGGATGAGCGGTGTTCAGTTGTGGCCATCAAGCTACGGCAACAGTCCGTTGCTCAGCCACAGACGTCCACGATCCGGGACGTGGGAAGATGCGGAGCGTGAGCGCACCGGAGTCACTGCACCTCGTCGTCGGCGAGGAGGAGTTGCTGGTCGAACGTGCTGTTCGAGCGGCTCTCGAGGCCGCACGCACGGTCGATCCGACCGCCGATCTGACCCGTGTGCAGGTGACTGATCTCACGCCTCCGGAGCTGGCTGAGCTGGTGAGCCCGTCGCTGTTCGCGGAGGGGCGCGTGATCGTCCTGCAGAACGCGCAGGACATCGGCAAGGAGGTCGCCGACACGGTGCTCTCCTATGTCAGGGCGCCCGCGGACGGGGTCACGCTCGTCGTCCTGCACACGGGCGGTGGTCGCAGCAAGGCGGCCAAGGACCTGCCCGGACAACTGAAGAAGGCCGGTGCCGCGGTCACCGAGTGCTCCAAGATCACCAAGCCCGGTGAGCGGGAGTCGTTCGTGCGCAACGAGGTGCGGCAGGCGGGCGGCAAGATCGACCCCGAGGCCGTCGCCACGCTCATCGACGCCGTGGGCACGAACCTGCGCGAGCTCGCCGCGGCGGCGTCCCAGCTCGTCTCCGACACCGACGGCAAGGTGACGGTCGACGAGATCCGCCGCTACCACCAGGGCAAGGCCGAGGTGACCGGGTTCGCGGTCGCCGAGAAGGCCGTGACCGGTGACCGGGCGGGCGCGATGGAGGCGTTGCGCTGGGCGATGCAGCTCGGTGTGCCGCATGTGCTGGTCGCGGACGCGCTGGCGGACGCGGTGCGGACGGTCGCGCGCGTGTCCGCGGTGGGCCGGGCCGACCCGTTCAGCCTGGCCGGCCCGCTCGGCATGCCGCCGTGGAAGATCAAGAAGGCGCAGGCCCAGGCCCGCGGCTGGGACCAGTCGGGTCTCGCCGACGCGATGCAGGTGGTCGCGGGGCTCAACGCCGACGTGAAGGGTGTGGCGGCCGACGCCGGCTACGCGCTCGAACGTGCGGTGCTCAGGATCGTCGCCTCGCACGGCCGTCGTTGATCAACGCGGGATTCCGATCAGGTACTGGGCCCCGGTGAAGCCCGGTACGACACCGATCTTCCACGTGAACGACTCGGTGTTGTCGAGACCGTCGACCATCCGCCGCAGTTCGGCGCGCCCGTACATGCGCAGGAACGACACGACGCTGTCGAAGAACATCATGAACGGCAGCACCGGCACGAGGTAGGTCAGCGCCAGCCGCAGCAGGTAGCGGGGCAGCGGATTGCGCTGGAACGGCGCGGAGATCAGCACCATCAGCGTCGTCAGGAACGGGAACAGCAGCGGGTAGACGAACGACCGCTTGGTGTCGACGACGACCATCGGCTGCCGGGTGTCGACGGCGTTCTGGAGCATCCGCGTGGCCAGAGCGGGCGGGAAGTGGTGGAAGGCGCCGTAGATCGTCCGCGTGCCTTCAAGAGAGCAGTCCGTGGCGTCGACGGACGACGACTCGTAGTCCACCGAGCAGCAGTCGGGCAGCGCACGCCCGTTCGCGGCCTGAACCCGTTGGAACGCAGGGACGTTCGGCACCAGGTCGGTCAGCGTGACCTGGGTGTGCACATCCTCGCGGTGCAGTCGGCGCTGGATCAACGGCACCGGGCCGCCCGAACCGGCGCAGAGGTCGACGATCCGGTGGTCGGCACCGAGTCGCAGGGCCAGCGACAGCGGCACCGAGTACTCCCGTGCAGCGTCCGTCAGCTTGTAGATGAACGCGATGGACTCGGTGTGGAGCGTGCGCAACACGGCCGGCGTGCGGTCGAGGTCGTGCAGCTCCACGAAGTCAATGCGCGGAAGCGATTCCATGGCTCCTATGCCTACTGGTCAACCGCACCGGCAGTCCATCCGCCGGAAAGGGCAGACCGCGGCGGTTCCACGGCATCTCGTAGCCGGTTTCGACGGACCACTCGAAGCGCTCCAGGAGCTGCTGCATCACGGCGTCGACGACCATGCCCGCGAAGTGCATCCCGATGCACTTGTGCACACCGCCGCCGAACGGGATCCACGCGTACCGGTGCACCTTGTCCTCGGCGCGTTCCTCGCTGAACCGCAACGGGTCGAACGCCAGCGGGTTCGTCCACAGCTCGTGCATGTGGTGGTTGAACTGCGGGATGGTCTGGACGTACGTGCCCACGGCGAGCGGATGCCCCAGCACGGACGTCGGCCGCACCACGCGCCGGACCA
The DNA here is from genome assembly GCA_032230575.1 of Pseudonocardiales bacterium. Lineage (GTDB taxonomy): Bacteria > Actinomycetota > Actinomycetes > Mycobacteriales > Pseudonocardiaceae > Lentzea. Next base: position 6,881 of record JAVXWK010000420.1, read on the forward strand.
GGTGCGGCAACGGCGGGGCGAGCCGCAGCACCTCCTTGCGCACCAGCTCCACCGCGGAGCTGTCCTCGCGGCACCTGTGCTGCCACTCAGGGTTCTTGGCCAGGTAGTAGATCATCGTCGCCAGCGCGACGGTCGACGTGTCCCGCGCGGCCAGCAGCAACAGGATCATGTGGTTGACCACGTCGGTAGCGGTGAAGCTGTCGCCCTCATCGGTGGCGGCCGCGCACAGCATGCTGAGCAGGTTGTCGGCAGGCCCACCCGAAGCACGCCGCTCGGCCACCCACGCGCCGAAGATCGTCTCCAGGTGCCGCCGGGCCGCCAGCCCTCGAGACCAGGACAGTCCGGGCACGGGGAAGCGCATGATCCCCGTCGAGGCGCGCAGACACGCCTCGAACAGCCGGTTCACCTCGTCTGCCTCAGCGCCGAGCCCCGAGCCGGTGAGCACCTCGGACGTCAGGTTGAAGACCATCTCGCGCACCGCCGGGTACACCTCGAACCGGGCGTCGACCGGCCACGACGCCAGCTCACGGCCAACAGCCGGGGTCATCCGCGAGCGATAGGCGGCCAGCCGTGCGGGCAGGAACGCCTGCTGCATGATCCGCCGGTGGTGCAGGTGCTCGTCGAAGTCGAGCAGCAGCAGGCCGCGGTGGAAGAACGGCCCGATGAACCTCTCCCAGCCGCCGCCGTTGGAGAAGGCCTTGTCGCGGTTGAGCAGCACTTCCTCGGTGGCGTCCGGGCCGAGCGCCAACGTCATCCGCACGCCGAACATCGGCACCGTCGACACCGGGCCGAACCGGTCGTAGCGGTCGCGCGCCCAGTCCACGGGGCTGCGCATGTACGCGATCGTCTCGCCGAGGATGGGCAGCTTCATGCTCGAACGCTGTCACCTGCGACGTCGAGCAACCACGGAGAAAGCGAAAGGGTTCCACTTCCCGGAGGAAGTGGAACCCTTTCCGAAGCTCTTGCGAGAGCCCGAAGCGCTGAATCAGCCCTCGAGGGAGTTCGCGCGCAGGGCCATCGCCGACTTCTTGTTGGCGGCCTGGTTGGCGTGGATGACGCCCTTGGTGGCGGCCTTGTCGAGCTTGCGGGACGCGTCCTGCAGCAGCTCCAGGGCCTTCGCCTTGTCACCGGCCTCGGCAGCCTCGCGGAACTTGCGGATGGCCGTCTTCAGGGACGACTTGACCGACTTGTTGCGAAGGCGAGCCTTCTCGTTGGTCTTGATCCGCTTGAGCTGGGACTTGATGTTCGCCATGCGACATCACCCTTCTTGTCGAAACCGGAGTTCGTGACGCGCTTGGTCGGCACCAGCAGAAGCTGGCTCTCCTCCACGACGGAGTGCCACGCGTTCACGACGACGAAGGATATCAGGCCAGCTCAGCGCACCGTGAACGCGGCCTTCTCCGC
>JAVXWK010000454.1:0-7917 GCA_032230575.1 Pseudonocardiales bacterium
CGGGACACGAACGAACTGATGCGCGGGTTCTGGTCCGGGGTGGCGCGACGGTTCGTCGATTCGACGGCGCAGCAGATCGAGATCGAGCGGGAGGCAGGGATCGCCGTGCCGGGGCCGCCGACCGCGCGTGCCCTCGCGACCGTGCTGGTCTCGATGAACGAGACCATGTGCTACAGCCTGTCGCTCGCCCGCAAGTCGGCCGCTCGTGACCGTGAGGTCGTGGAAACCCTGACTGCTGTGTGGTTGCGGGCCGTGTACGGGGTTCCCCGGTAGATAAGCGCGAGCGTTGCTCACTCGACACGGTGTCGAATAATTTCGCCACCATGTCGAGCAACCCGTTTTCGCTGATCGGACACGTCGCGCTGGTCACCGGCGGCACCCGTGGCATCGGCCTGGAGTCGGTGCGTGCGCTGGCCCGTGCGGGGGCGAGCGTCGCCGTGGTCGCGCGCACCGCCGAGACCACCAAGGAGGTCGCCTCCGCTGTCGAGCGCGAGTTCGAGGTCGAGGCACTGCCCGTCGTCGCCGACATCGGCCACGACGACGAGATCCCCGGCATCGTGCAGTCCGTCGTCGACCGGTTCGGCCGCATCGACGTGCTGGTCAACAACGCCGGTGCCGCGCCGCCGTTCGGCCCGCTGATCGACGTCTCCGCCAAGGCGTTCGACAAGATCATGGCCGTGAACGTGCGCGCGCCTCTTTCTCTGACGCGCGCGGCTGTTGCCGCCGGACTTGGTTCGGGTGGCGGGTCCGTGATCAACATCGTGTCCGCCGCGGGTCTCAAGGCCGAGCCCTACATGGGGCTCTACTCGGCGGCCAAGGCGGCGATGATCAGCGCGACCCGGACGTTGGCCCGTGAGCTCGGTCCTGCCGGGATCCGGGTGAACGCCGTTGCGCCGGGCGTGATCCGCACCGATTTTTCGGCGGCGATCGTGGCCAACGAGGATCTGCACGCCGCGGTGGTCGCGAAGACCGCGCTGGGACGGGTGGGCGAGGCCTCCGAAGTGGCCGGTGCCGTGGCGTACCTGGCCTCGTCGGCCGCCGCCTACACCACCGGTTCGATCATCGTGGTCGACGGCGGGACGGTGGCGTGATGGAGCTCGTGCCGTTGGGAACGATGACCGCTCGGCTGCGAAAGCCGTACCTGCTCCCGAAAACGCCCGTCGGAGACCGGTTGATCTACGAGGTCGAGTCCGGCACGTTCGAGGGCGAGCGGTTGCGCGGCGCGATGCACGGCACGTCGACCGCCGACTGGCTGACCATCGGCCCGGACGGCACCGCGACCCTCGACGTGCGTTCCGTGCTGCGGACTCACGACGACGCTTACGTGTTTCTGCACTACTCAGGACGGGTTGACGTCTCGAATGGTTTCGGCGCGCCGCTCTACGCGGCCCCGCTGTTCGAGACCGGCGACGACCGCTACCGCTGGTTGAACCGCGTCCAGGCCGTCGCGAAGGGTGTGCTCGACGGCCTGGTCCTGACCTACGAGGTGTGTTTCGTGCGGTGAAATTCACCCGACTTCCGGGGGTTCCGGCCGGGTCGGCGACTGCGGAAGCGTCGTCGTCGGTCTTTCACGGGACCATCGACCGGAGGGGTGTTGTGGTGAGGAAGCGTTGGGGCGCGGCGGCTTTGGCCGCACCGTTGTTGATGTCCCTGGTGGGAACGGCTCATGCGGAGCCGGGGCCGCTGGACGAGTACTACACCCAGACCGTCGCGTGGGCCGAGTGCCCGGCCGGCTGGGTGACGCCGTCGACGGGTGTCGAGTGCGCCACGGTGATCGTGCCGATGGACTACAAGAACCCGGGCAACGGCAACCTGGAAATCGCCATCTCGCGCAAGAAGGCCACGGATCCAGCTCGCCGCAGAGGTGTCCTGCTGACGAACCCGGGCGGCCCAGGTGGTTCCGGACTCGGTGCGGTGCACTGGTTCAACGCGCAGACGGATGTGCTGCGCATCTACGACGTCATCGGCATGGACCCGCGCGGTGTCGGCCGATCGACCCAGCTGCGTTGCATCTCCACGCCGTCCGATGACGAGTTCCCTTCGCGCCCAACGGATGCGCAGCTCTCCAACTGGTCCGAGTACGCGCGATCCGTCGAGGCGAACTGCGAGCGCGGCGGTGGTGAGATGCGCCGGTTCGTCTCCACGATGAACACCGCGCGCGACATGGACGTCATCCGCGGGGCGTTGGGGGAGAAGAAGGTCTCGTACGTCGGGTACTCGTACGGCACGCAGCTCGGCGCGGTCTTCGGCTCGATGTTCCCGAAGTCTTTGGACCGCAGCGTGCTGGATTCCGCTTTGGACCCGCTGAAGACGTGGCACGAGCAGGACGTCGACGTGGTGGACGCGATCACGGACAACCTTCGCAAGTGGACTGAGTGGACGGCGGCCCGCAACGGCACGTACGGCCTCGGCTCCACGCCTGAGGCTGTGCGCGCGGTGCTGGACGGGATCGCCGCGAAGCTCAAGGCCGGCCCGTACGGCGGCTACGCGGACGTCTCGTCGTTCGACTACGCGGTCGGTGCCACCCGCTATCGTCGTTCGTGGGCGGCGTTCTCGCGCCACATCGCCTCGATCAAGGCCGGCGTCGGTGATCCGGCCGAGGCTTCCGCCATCGTGGCCGCGCTGAAGAAGGGCGACATCGAGCCGACTTCCGCGGGCACCTACCAGGCCGTGACGTGCGAGTGGGACTGGTTCACCGACGTGAACACCTACTACAACGACATGAAGCGCTGGCGGGACACCAACCCGTTCGGTGGCACCGTGGACTACATGGCGCCGACCAACTGCACGTTCCGCGCGTTCAAGCGGCCGGAGAAGATCCCGGCCATCACGCGCAAGTACCCGGCCGGCCTGGTCGTGAACTCCGACGGTGACACGCAGACGCCGCTGGCGAACGGGCGCGTGATGGCGGAGCACCTGAACGTTCCGCTGATCAACGTGGCCAACGACGGTCAGCACGGCCACTACGCGTTGCGCCGCAACGCTTGTGTCGACGCGCTGGTCAACAAGTACCTGGTGTCGGGGATTCTGCCGGCGTCTCGGGTGACCTGTGCCGGCACGGACATCGCGGAGAACGTGCCTCCGGGTGCCGCTACCTCGATGTCTCTGCAGTCGGCTCGCCCGCTGAGCGACATCCTGGGCGAGATCGCCACGGAGACGAAGCCGTTCTGAGGGCCGTCCTGATCGTCTGAACGATCTTGTCGGACCTCGTGAGTACGTTATGACGCAGGGGTTCCCAGCTCAGGGGGACCCCTGCGTCAGCGTGCTCAGGCGAACCAGGTGCCGCCGCCGGTCTGCCGATACCCGAGCGCCCGATACGTCGCGTCCACAAGTGACTGCCCACGCGAGTTGACGCCGAGACCGGGGCCCTGCCGGTTCATGGCGTAACCGAACGAGAGCCGCGCCTTCGGATCCGCGAACCCGAGCGAGCCGCCCATCCCGTTGTGCCCGAACGCCTCCTCGGAAACCAGCAGCCCCTCGGCGTCCTGAGCCGGCAGGTGCGCGTTGTCGCAGGCCTTCTGGAACCCGAGCCCGAACCGCGACGGCACCATCACCACGGCGTCCGCTCCAGCCACCGCCACGTTCGACATCAACGGGATCTGGGAGTCCTCGACCAGCCGCACCCCGTTGTAGGACCCACCCAAAGCGAGCGGCCGATACATGCCGGCGAGGCCGCGGGCGTTGGAGATGCCGCCGATCGCGCCCATCTCGGCGGTGTGCGCGGCGCGCGAGTCCGACTCGCCGGGCGCCATGTAGCCGCCGTTGTTCAAAAGCATCAGCCCGGGCACCGACTCGGGTTGCGTCATCGCGGTGATGAACAGCGACGGCAGCAACAACCCGGGCTGTGTCGGGTCGACCGGGATCGTGGGCGCGACGTGGGGTTCGAGGTCCTCCGGCAGGCCCATCCAGAAGTCGAGGCCCAGAGGCCCGGAGACCTCCTTCTCGAAGAACTGGCCCAGCGACAGGCCTGTGACGCGGCGGACGATCTCGCCGACCAGGAAGCCGAACGTCAGCCCGTGGTAACCGTGCCTGGACCCCGGCTCCCACAAAGGCTTCTGGGCGGCCAAAGACGAAGTGACCAGGTCCCAGTCGTAGAAGGCACCCGCGGGCAGCCAGGAAGTCAAAGCGGGCAGACCTGCCTGGTGCGACAACACGTGCCGGACCAAAGTCGCGTCCTTGCCCTCGGCCCCGTACTCCGGCCAGTACCGAACAACCGGCGCGTTCAAATCCAGAGCACCGCGCGAGGCGAGGATGTGGGCGCACAGTGCGGTCGCTGCCTTGGTGCACGACCACACGTGCACGATGGTCTCCTCGGACCACGCCTGACCGCTGACGGGGTCGGCGACTCCACCCCAGAGGTCGACGACGGGCTCGCCGTCGAGGGTCACGTGCACGGACGCGCCCACCTCGCCGCGCTCGGCGAAGTTGCGTTCGAACTCGGCGCGGACCTCTGCGAACTGCGGGGCACAGGTTCCCTGGATCGACATTGACCCTCCTCGTCGGGGGGAGCGGCGGTGGACCTCAAGGCCATCACTGAGAGGAACCACGGATTAGTAGGGAACACTTAGCGGCTAACGTGTCTGGCCTCACACGGAGCAATAACACGACCGAGAGTGACTGATCGCGCACGGAAAGCCGCTCTTGCCGAGTCGAGCCACCCACATGGAAGACTCAGCGCTGCTCCGCCGAAGCTCGCCGGGAGGCCGTCATCGTCGACACTCCGCTCCGCGCCGCCACCCTCGTCGGGAGGGAACCGGAACTGCGCGCTGTGCTCGACTGCGTGGACAGCGCGCCCGCGACCGGGCTCGTCGTCGTGCAGGTGAGCGGAGAGCCGGGCATCGGCAAGACCAGCCTCCTCGCGGAGCTCGCGAGAAGGCTCAAAGAACGCCACTGTGCAGTGCTGACGAGTGCGTCGGACGTGCTCGGCAAGCGCATCCCGTACGGCGCGGTGGTCGCGTTGATCAGATCGCTCGCGACGCCTCTCGACAAGATCCGCGCGGATGCCCTGCAGGCACTGGAGGTTTCCAGCATGGAGGACTCCGGCGCGTGGTTCGGCCGGGCGTGCGACCGGGTGGTGCGGCTGCTGACCGAGCTCACCGCGACGCGTCCCGCGGCGTTGCTGATCGACGACCTCGACCATGTCGACGACGACTCCCTGGCCCTGCTGACGTTGGTGCTGCGCCGGGTCTCGGCGGCCCCGCTGGTCCTGATCACCGCGAGCCGTCCGCACACGGGCGACCCCGGCGCCGAGAGCCTGCTGGACCGCGTGGAACAGCACGCAGAGGTTATGCGCCTCGCGCTCGCCCCGCTGTCCGGCGCGGATGTCGCGCGCATCGTCGAGTTCGTCCTGCAGACCTCCGTCGACGACGCCCTCGCCCGCGAGGTCCAGCAACGATCCGACGGCAACCCCTTCTTCGTCACCGAGATCGCGCGCTCGTTGAGAGAACTCGATCTGGTGACGGTCGACAACAACCGGGCCCGGCTCGCGGTCTCCCCGGACGCGATCCGCCTGACCCGTCGCGAGGCCGTGCTCCGTCGTGTCGCACCGCTGGAGAACGACACACGGCTAGTAGCGCGCGCTGTCTCCGTGTTCCGCAGAGTCCGGCTCGACCAGATCTCGCTGCTGGCCCGCGTCGCGAGCCTTCCGGAACAGACAGTCGTCGGAGCGTTCGACGAACTCCTGCGCGCGCACATCGTGGTCCACGACGACGAACGCGGCTACCGCTTCTCGCACGCCCTCGTCGGCGAAGCGCTCTACCACGAGGTGGGCCCGGCGCAGCGTCGTCACCTGCACTCCCTGATCTCCGCACGCCTGCTGGAGGACCGCGCTCAGGGCCTGACCGTGGACCTCCTCCAACTCGCCTGGCACCTCGCCGAGTCAGCCGCACCCGGCGACCGCGTGGCTGTCGACGTCCTGGCCGAGGCAGCTTCCGTGGCCCGCGCGACCGCACCTGAGACGGCGGCCGCGTTGTGCGCCCGTGCACTACAGTTGTTGCCGCGCAACGCTCCCGAACGCTCCGAGCTGCTCGCGTTGCAGTGCCGCGTGCTCGCGCGAGCCTCACGCCCGGCGCTGGCCATCGAACCCGGCCTCGCCGCCCTCGAATCCTTGGAGCCAGGCCAAGAACGCACCCGCGTCGCCACCGCGGTCATCTCCTCCCTCTTCTCGGTCGGACGCACGGCTGAAGCGATGGAACTAGCCGATGACGAGGTCGCGCGCGGGCCGGTCCCCGCGTCGTTGCAAGCCCAACGCGCCGTGCTCCTCGTCTACAACGACCGCCACGACGACGCCGTCACGGAAGTAGCGCGCATCGAGGCACTGCCGATCAGCTCACCGGCCGAGGGCGTGATCGTCTTCGAGCACCTCGCGATGCTGTCCTCGTTGCTCTTCCAGCACGACCGCACCGTCGAGTACGCCAACCGCGCCCTGTCCTGCAGCGACGGCCAGCCGATGCTCGAACTGCAGGCGCTCTCGGTCTGCGCGTCGATCACCTCGCTCGCCGGCCTCGTGCACGACGCCGAGTGGCGGGTCCGCCGGGCCGAGGAACTGGTCGACCAGGTCGGCTCGCACGGCTTCCGCGCCGAACGAGCAGCCTCACGCGTGGCGCTGGACTGGCTCGGCGGCCGCTGGGACGCCGCACTGGACGGCATCGGCCGCTGGCTCCCGGACGTGGAGGCCGCCCAGGCAGACCAGGCTCTCGGTGTCCTGCACGCGATCGAGCTGTCCATCCGCACCTGGCGCGGCGAGCTCGACGTCGCCGCCCGCCTGGCCTCCCTGCCCGCCCCGCAGTCCGTCAACATCTCCAAGCTGCACGCCGCAGCCCTGGCCGAGTACCTGATCGCACGCGGAGACACCGACGCCGCGTACAAGTTGCTGGGTGACGCGATCGGCTCCCGGCTGGAAGCCGCGTACTCCTGCGTCCTGGTCACGCGGATGATCGAACTGGACCTGGAACGAGGACACGAGGACAAGGCCCTGAAGGCACTGGATCAACTGTCCGAGGTGTCGGCGACGCGGGTGTCGCCGTGGTCCCGCACCACGATCCGCCGGGTGACCGGCGTGGTGCGCCAGGACGCGGACCTGTTGCGGGAAGCCGTGTCCGAGGCCGCACTGGGTGGCCTGGAGTTCGAGAAGGCCCGCGCCCAACTGGCTCTCGGCGAGGTCACCGAGGACGAGGTGCCGACACTCGTCGAGGCCTACACAGCGTTCCAACGACTTGGCGCGCACGGCCTGCGCAGACAAGCGGGAAACCGCCTGCGCACCCTGGGCGCCAAGGTTCCGAGGGCCCGCTCGAAGGCGCCGGGGTTGCTCACCGAAGCCGAGGAGAACGTCGCCCGCCTTGTCCAGCAAGGCATGCGCAACCGCGACATCGCAGCCGCGTTGCACTACAGCCCGCGCACGATCGAGGTCTACCTCTCACGGATCTACGCCAAGCTGCACGTGTCCTCGAGACTGGAACTGGCCCGCGTGCTCGACGCGATGCAGCAACGCTAGGCAGGCGGCGCGATGCGGCCGAGCCGCTTGCGCGCACCGTCTTCCTGGTACCGCGCAACGGTCTCGGCCAGCTGCTCGCACGCCCTCTCGATCGCCTGCCTGGCCTCGTCGCGCTCGCTCGTGATGGCGCTGAGGATCAACCCGGTCAGCGCCACCGACCCGTTGAACGCCTGCAGCACGATCATCGTGGTCAGCAGGTCGCTCTGCACGAAGTGACCGCTCGCGGCCGACATCACCGCGGCCACGGAGATGATCACGGCGCACGGCGCGGCGATCGCGTGCTGGAACCGCAGTGCCGCCCAGATCAGCATCGGGAACACCAGGAACAGCAGCCGCGACTCCGACACCGTCACGAACGTCGCGAGGACCGCGGTGACGACCAGCAGTCCCGCCGCCTCCACGAGCCGGCGCGGTGCGGTGTTCCA
>JAVXWK010000465.1:0-6552 GCA_032230575.1 Pseudonocardiales bacterium
TGCCGTAGAGCAGGAACCACACGCCGTTCAAGCACAACAACCCCGCCGCCGTGAGACGGTCGGCGAGGGTGTTGTTGTCGATCAGGACGAGCACGAGCGTGGTGACCTGGGTGATCGCGAAGAGCACGTACCAGGTGATCAGCTGGCGGTGTTGCTCCACTTGAAAGTCCTGCTCACGAGTACGAGACCCGCGATCGTCCACGCCCCCAGCACCAGCGCGATCTTGCCGAGCTCCCATGATCCCGCCGCCTCCATGACCGCGTAGCCGTCGTCCAGTGCGAACACCGCGCGGAAACCCTGGCACACCCACTTGAGCGGGAAGAGCGAGCCCGTGATGCGCAGCGAGTCCGGCAGCACCGCCGTGCTGATGAAAACACCCGACAGGAACTGCAGCACGATGTACGGCAGGTTCAGCACGCCGGCGGCGTTGCGGGTGGACTTGGCGATCGCGCTGAGCCCCACACCGATGAGCGAGCACGAGATCACGCCGAGCACGAACACCCAGGCGAACGTGAACCACTTCTCGGCGGTCGAGGGCAGCTCCACGTCGAACTTCAGCATCGCGACGACCATCAGCAGCGCGGCCTCGAAGAGACTCGACACGAAGACCAGGATGATCTTGCCGATGAAGTAGGACGTGAACGGCATCGGCGTGCCGCGCAGACGTTTCAGCGTGCCGTCCTCGCGGTCGGCCACGACGCTCATGCCGAGTCCGACGAACGAGGTCGAGATGATGCCGGCGCCGATCATGCTGGCCGCGAACATCTGCCCGGCCGCGGCCTCGTGCACGTAGACCGTGCCGAGCAACAGCATCAGGATCGCGGGCAGCGACACCGTGAAGATGAGGTTCTCCTTCTGCCGGAAGAACTCGCGCAGCTCGGTCGCACCCCTCGAGAGACCGAGCGACAGGGTTCCGGGCAGAGCAGCCGTCTTGGTCGTGGCCGCGGTGGTCATTTGATCAGCTCCAGGTAGATGTCTTCCAGCGTCGGGCGGGTGACGGTGAGTTCGGCGAGTTCGCCGTTCTTCGCGAGTTCGGCGATCACCTTGGTGGGCTCGGAGGTCTTGATCTCCTGGTAGCCGCGGTCGGACTGCCAGCGCACGGTGGCGTCGGCGTGCGCGCGGCCGTTCAACGTCTGCGGCGTGCCCTCGGCGACGATGCGGCCCCCCGCCAGCACCGCCACCCTGTCGGCGAGCGCCTCTGCCTCGTCGAGGTAGTGCGTGGTCAGCAGGATCGTGGTGCCCTCGGCGGCCAGCAGCTTGATCAGGCCCCAGAACTGGCGGCGCGCCTCGGGGTCGAAGCCCGTGGTCGGTTCGTCCAGGAACACCAGCTCCGGGCGGCCGATGATGCCGAGCGCCACGTCGAGCCGGCGGCGCTGGCCACCGGAGAGCGTGCCGGCGCGGGACTTCGCCTTCTCGGTGAGCCCGACGAGGTCGATGACCTCCTCCGGGTCCCGCGGGTTCGCGTAGTACTTGGCGTAGTGGTGCACGGCCTCGTGGACGGTGAGCGTGGCGGCGTCCGTCGCGCTCTGCAGGACGATGCCGATCCGCGAACGCCACAGGCGGTCGGCCTTGGCCGGGTCCCCGCCCAGCACGCTGACCTCGCCGGCATCCCGGTCGCGGTGCCCCTCCAGGATCTCCACGGTCGTCGTCTTGCCAGCCCCGTTGGGTCCGAGGACCGCGAAGACCTCGCCCCGTGCGACGTCGAGGTCCACCCCTGCCACCGCCTGGTGGCCCTTGTAGGCCTTCTTCAGGCCCCTCACTCGAATCGCGTTCATGGGAAGAATCCTGCTTCCCACACCCCTACCCGCGGGACGACCTCGTGACCGACTCCGGCTGTCAACCGACCGGTGGACACGCGACCGCACGCCACTTCCGCACGCGGGGCCCTTTCGTACTGACATGCAGTACGAAAGCTCCCCGCGTACTACAGTGTTTCGGGCGTGTTTCCACTGTGCGAGAAAGAGCTTTCACGTGTTAGAACTGCCTCGTGCATCTGACGCCGCATGAACGCGACAAGCTCCTCGTGCACGTCGCCGCCGACGTGGCTCGCCGCCGTCTCGAACGCGGTGTGCTGCTGAACTACCCCGAGGCCGTCGCGTTGATCACCGACCACGTGCTGGAGGGCGCGCGGGACGGCCGCACGGTCAGCGAGCTCATGGAGAGCGGACGCACGGTGCTCGCGCCGGAGCAGGTCATGCGCGGGGTGCCGGAGATGATCGACTCGGTGCAGGTCGAGGGGACGTTCCCGGACGGTACGAAGCTCGTCACGGTGCACCACCCGATCGCGCCTTCCGCCGGCCCGGCGCCGGGTGAGGTGATCGTCGGCTCCGAGCCCGTCGAGCTGAATCCGGGACGCCCGCGCATCTCCATGGTCGTCGTGAACGTCGCCGACCGGCCTGTTCAGGTCGGGTCGCATTTCCACTTCGCCTCGGTCAACGCCGGGCTGTCCTTTGATCGTGAGGCCGCGTTCGGCTACCGGCTCGACATCCCGGCGGGTACCGCGGTGCGGTTCGAGCCGGGGGTGGAGCGCGAGGTCACGCTGGTTCCGTTGGCAGGCTTGAGGATCGTCCGGGGGTTGCAGCGATGATCGACCGCGAGCGTTATGCCGAACTGCTCGGGCCGACCGCGGGCGACCGGATCCGGCTGGCCGACACCGACCTGTTCATCGAGGTCACCGAGGATCTGAGTCGCGGTGCCGGGTCGGGTGACGAGGTCATCTTCGGCGGCGGCAAGGTGATCCGCGAGTCGATGGGGCAGGGGATCGCGACCCGTGCCGAGGGCGCTCCGGACCTGGTCATCACGGGTGCGGTGATCCTGGACCACTGGGGTGTCGTCAAGGCCGACGTCGGCGTGCGCGACGGGCGGATCGTCGCGATCGGCAAGGCGGGCAACCCGGACACGATGGACGGGGTGCACCCGTCACTGGTCATCGGGCCGTCGACGGAGATCCTGTCCGGCAACGGGAAGATCCTGACCGCGGGCGGCATCGACTGCCACGTGCACTTCATCTGCCCGCAGATCGTGGACGAGGCGCTGGCTTCGGGCCTCACGACGCTGATCGGTGGTGGCACCGGTCCGGCGGAGGGCACGAAGGCCACGACCGTGACGCCGGGGTCCTGGTACCTCGACCGCATGCTGACGTCGATGGACCACATGCCGATCAACGTTCTGTTGCTGGGCAAGGGGAACACGGTCTCGGAAGAAGGTCTGCGCGAGCAACTGGCCGGCGGCGCGGGCGGGTTCAAGCTGCACGAGGACTGGGGCACGACTCCCGCCGCGATCGACGCTTGTCTGAGGGTCGCGGACGAGTCCGGTGTGCAGGTGGCGATCCACACGGACACGTTGAACGAGGCCGGGTTCCTGGAGTCCACTGTGGACGCCATCGCCGGGCGCTCGATCAACGCCTACCACTCCGAGGGTGCCGGCGGCGGGCACGCGCCGGACATCATCAGGGTCGTCTCGCTGCCGAACGTGCTGCCGTCGTCGACCAACCCGACGCGTCCGCACACCATCAACACGCTCGAAGAACACCTCGACATGCTGATGGTGTGCCACCACCTCAACCCGTCCGTGCCGGAGGACCTGGCGTTCGCGGAGTCGCGGATCCGGCCGACCACGATCGCGGCCGAGGACCTGCTGCACGACCTGGGCGCGATCTCGATGATCTCGTCGGACTCGCAGGCGATGGGGCGGGTCGGCGAGGTGATCATCCGGACCTGGCAGACCGCGCACGTGATGTCGTCGCGCCGGTCTCTCGACTCGAATCTGCGGGCTCGACGGTACGTGGCGAAGTACACGATCAACCCTGCTGTGGCGCACGGGATCGCGTCCGAGGTGGGGTCGGTCGAGGTCGGGAAGCTCGCCGATCTGGTGTTGTGGGAGCCCAAGTTCTTCGGAGTGCGGCCTTCCGTGGTGCTGAAGGGCGGGTTCATCGCGTGGGGTGCGATGGGTGACGCCAACGCCTCGATCCCGACGCCGCAGCCGGTGTGGGCTCGGCCGATGTTCGGTGCGACGGCTGGTGCTGCTTCCAGCGTGTTCTTCGTCGCGCCCGAGGCTGTTGAGGCCGGGATCGCGGATCGGTACGCGCGGCGGGTTCTTCCGGTTTCGTCGACGCGTTCGGTGACCAAGGCCGACATGGTGCTGAACGACGCGATGCCGGACGTGCGGGTGGATCCGGACAGCTTCGCCGTACACGTCGACGGCGACCTCGTGGAACCTTCGCCGGTGGCGGAGTTGCCGATGGCACAACGGTATTTCCTGTTCTGATGCTGACCGCGCTGATCCTCGCCGACTCCCGGTTCCCGGGTGGCGGACACGTGCACTCCGGTGGCCTGGAAGAGGCTGCCGCGCGCGGATTGGTCGTGGACGAGTCGTCGCTGGAGTCGTTCCTGCACGGGCGTTTGCTGACTGCCGGGTTGCTGGCGGCCGGGTTCGCGGCCGCGGCGGCTCGTGGTGAGGATCTTGCCGAGCTGGATGCCGAGCTGGACGCCCGGACGCCGTCGCCTGCTCAACGCGAAGCGTCTCGGGCGCAAGGGCGGGGGATGCTGCGGGCGGCCCGGCGGGCTTGGCCTTCTGCGCGGTTCGCTGCGTTGCCTGCGGCTCCACACCAGCCGCTGGTGATCGGCGTGCTGGTCGATGACGCTTTCGAGGCTGCGCTGACCTGCGCGTATTTGTCTGTCAGCGGCCCGGCTTCCGCGGCGGTGCGGTTGCTGGGACTGGACCCGTTCGGGGTCAACGCGATCGTGGCGACGCTTCCGGTGGAGGACGTTGCTTCGCGGGCGTGCAAGGAACTGCCCGCGCTGGGTTCACCTGCCTTGGATCTCCTGGCCGAGGCACATGTTCGACGTGAAGGGGTGCGTCTCTTTGGGAGCTGACCACGGGCCCGACCCGCACGATCACCACCACGGTTCCGCGCCGCGGATCGGCATCGGAGGTCCGGTCGGCAGCGGCAAGACCGCGCTGACGGCCGCGTTGTGCCGTGCGTTGGGGTCGCAGCTGGAGTTGGCGGTCGTCACCAACGACATCTACACGACCGAGGACGCCGATTTTCTGCGGCGAGCCGGGGTGCTGGACCCGTCGCGGATCGAGGCGGTGCAGACGGGATGTTGTCCGCACACGGCGATTCGTGACGACATCACCGCGAACCTGGACGCCGTCGAGCGCCTGGAACACCGGTTCTCGAAGCTTGATCTGGTGATCATCGAGAGCGGCGGCGACAACCTGACGGCGGTGTTCTCGCGCGGGCTGGTCGACAAGCAGATTTTTGTTGTCGACGTGGCCGGCGGGGACAAGGTGCCGCGCAAGGGCGGTCCCGGTGTCACGACCGCGGATCTGCTGGTGATCAACAAGATCGACCTCGCGCCCTACGTCGGTGCGGACATGGACGTGATGATCTCGGACGCGCACCGGATGCGCGGCGAGCTGCCGGTGATCGCGCAGTCGCTGGTGGAGACGCCCGAGGCGCCTGCTGTCGCCAAGTGGGTGCTTGAGCAGCTGTGAAGGCTTCCGCGCGGTTGGTGGTGTCGCTGGACTCGCACGGCAACAGCGTCGTGCGGGTCCTGCGGTCGCAGTCGCCGTTGACGCTGGTGCCCGCCCGGCGGGTGGGCCCGGTGGCGCTGGTGCACCTCGTGAGCTCGGTGACGTCCCCGCTCGGTGGAGATTCACTTGAGCTGACGGTCGAAGTCGGGCCTGGAGCCTCACTTGATCTACGCGGCGTTGCGGCGACCCTGATGCTGCCCGGCCCGACCGGTTTGCCGTCTTTTTCCTCGGTGCGGTTTTTCGTGGAGGGCTCTGTCCGCTACCTGCCAGAGCCGACGGTGGTGACGGGCCGCGCGCAGCACACCGCAGTGGTGGAGGCCGAATTGGACGGTCACGCAGAGTTGTCGTTGCGCGAGGTTCTGGTGCTCGGCCGGACCGGTGAGGCGGCAGGCGCGCTCTCCACTTCGGTGCGCGCAACCCGTTGTGGCAGGCCGTTGTTGCACCAACAGCTCGTGGTCGGCTCGCCGATGGTGGACTCGTCGAGCGCGGGGCTCGCCGGAAAGCGGGTCGTCGGCACGTCGTTGATGTTGGACGCGGTGGAGCGGGCACCGAGTGGCGGGGAGTGGTGGAACGTCGTTCCGTTGGCAGCGGGCGGAACCCTTGCCACCGCACTGGGTGATGACGTGGTCACGGTCACACGTGTGCTCGACGCCATCTGACTCGATCACGAATTCGATCCAGAACTGTTCTTTGTACGGACAGTCACCGTTCAGGTGGTGGTCATCACCACGCAGGCGGTTTCGCCATTCGTTGGCCGTGCGTATGGTCGCGGGTCCAGGGACCACGAGTTCTGCCGCTGCTTGGAGGTTCGCCGATGACGGAGACCACGAACATCGCGCTACCGGCGATGCGCGTGTCATACGAGCAGGGCTCGCTGAGCGAGTCGGAGCTTGCCGCCACTTGGCATGAACAGCTCCAGCTGTGGTTGGACGCCGCCACCAATGCCGGGTTGCCCGAGCCCAATGCGATGGTGCTCGCGACCACGGACACGAAGGGCCGGCCTTCGTCGCGGAC
>JAVXWK010000728.1:0-2514 GCA_032230575.1 Pseudonocardiales bacterium
CGTTCGGAGGGTTGGCAATGAGGCTCACTCGACAACGAACATCCATCGCCTTGGCAGCGGCCAGCGTGCTCACCGTGAGTGCGCTGGTCGCTGTCGCTCAACAGACCAACGCCGCGCTTCCACCTCCCCCCGCCGGGTGGACGCAGGTGTTCGGCGACGACTTCACGGGACCCGCGAACTCGTTGCCCAACACGGGGAACTGGCGGTTCTCCCTCGGCCACGGCTATCCGGGCGGACCGGGCAACTGGGGCACCGGCGAGATCGCGGCGCACACGAACAACCCGGCCAACGTGTCGCTGGACGGCGGCGGGAACCTGCGCATCACGCCACGTCGTGACGGCGCGGGCAACTGGACGTCCGCACGCATCGAGACCAACGCGCAGAACTTCAAGGCGCCCACCGGTGGCGTGCTGCGGATGGAAGCGCGGATCCAGATGCCGAACGTCTCCGGTGCCGCGGCGCTGGGGTACTGGCCGGCGTTCTGGGCGTTGGGCTCGCCATACCGCGGGAACTGGTGGAACTGGCCCGGCGTCGGCGAGTTCGACATCATGGAGAACGTCAACGGCGTCAACCGCGTGTGGGGCGTGCTGCACTGCGGTGTCTCGCCCGGCGGGCCGTGCAACGAGAAGAACGGCATCGCGAACAACCGGCCGTGTCCCGGTGCCTCGTGCCAGGGCGGTTTCCACGCCTACCGCTTCGAGTGGGACGCCTCCGTGTCACCGCAACAGTTCCGCTGGTACGTGGACGGCGAACTGTTCCACCAGGTCAACCAGAACCAGCTGCCCGCGGACACGTGGAACCAGATGACCGGGCACGCCGGGTACTTCATCATCCTGAACGTCGCGATCGGCGGCGAGTTCCCGGACAACTACTCCGGCACGCACACGCCAGGACCGGGGATCGTGCCGGGTGTTCCGAGGGTCATCGACTACGTGGGGGTGTGGACGCGCGGCACCGGCGGCGGACCCACGACCACCACCACTCCCCCGCCGACGTGCGGGCCGTTGCTGTCGCGGAACCGGCCGACGTCGGCGTCCAGCGTGGAGAGCGGGAACCAGGCGGCGGCGTTCGCGGTCGACGGGTCCACGTCGACGCGCTGGTCGTCCGCGCACAGCGAACCGCACTGGTGGCAGGTCGACCTCGGGTCGTCGCGACCCCTGTCGCGCGTGCGGATCAACTGGGAGGCCGCGTACGGGCGGGCGTACTCGATCCAGCTGTCCGACAACGGGAGTTCGTGGCGTGACGCTTATTCCACGTTCACCGGCTCGGGCGGCGTGGAGGACATCGGAATTTCCGGTAGCGCACGATATGTGAGGTTCAACGGCATGAACCGCGGCACGGTCTACGGATTCTCGTTCTGGGAGTTCGAGGTCTTCGGGCAGTGTGGATCACAGCCGACCACCACATCGACGGAACCTCCCGGCAGTGGGACATACCCAGCGTGGGCGCCTGGGACTGCCTATGCGGCTGGTTCGCGTGTGAGTTACACCGGATTGGACTATCAGTGCCTCCAGGCGCACACGTCGATCACGAGCTGGGAACCGCCGAACGCGGCATCCCTCTGGCAGCGCCTCTGAGTCACTTCCGTGATCCCGGCGGCACGGTTACCGTCGTTCGCCGGGGTCGCGGAGGTGAAGGTGGATCCGAGCGGGGTGACAAGAGCTGCACGGCTGACCGCGTTAGCCGCGTTGTGCCTGGTCACCGTCGTTTTGCTGCTTCCGGCGGCTATCAGCGTGAGCACCGGCGGGGCGGTGCCGGCGTTCCTCGGCGAGTTCGGCCGGTGGTTGTGGCCCGCCGTCGGCGTGATGGTGCTCGTCGCGATCGGTCTCGCGCTCTGGGAACGTGTGCGCGGTCACGAGACCAGCAACCGCACCGCCGCCCTGGACCGCGTCGAGGCGCGCGTGAAGTCGTTGCTCGCCTCGTCGCTGGCCGCGCAGACCCAGATCAAGCTCGGGGTGCTGCGGCAACCGCAGCTGTCGGTGCGCGCCGAGGGCGAGGAGATCGCCTCTTCGGACCTGGAAGCCGTGTACGACCGTCTCGGCCACGCCATGGTTCTCGTCGGACCGGTCGGCAGCGGACGGTCCACGCTGTTGCGCGAGCTCTGTCTGGTGTTGGTCGAACGTGCGCGCAACGACCCGGACGCACCGATTCCTGTCGTCGTGGACTTGGCGACGTGGCGCGCATACGGCACGCGCAAGCCGACGGAGTTCACCGCGTGGCTGCTCCGCGAGATGAACCGCCGCTACGGCATCAGCCGCTCGGCGGGCACGATCTGGCTGCGCCGCGAGCGGGTCGTCGTGCTCATCGACGGCCTGGACGAGGTGCCACTCGTCGACCGCGCGCACTGCGAGTCCGAGCTCGCGCCGTTCGCCTCGGTGGTGTGCTCGACCGAGCCGATCGACAACCTGCCGTCGGTGTACGTCGAACCGTTGTCGCGCGGGCAGGTGCTGGAGTACATCGCGTCGGTCAGCCCTCGGCTCGACAGCTTGGAGTCAGCCCTGACGCCGGCCATCT
>JAVXWK010000729.1:0-6638 GCA_032230575.1 Pseudonocardiales bacterium
TCGTCTTCGCCACCGACGACGGCGCCGCGGCGAGCTGCACGAGCGTGGACACCACGTCGAAGTCGAGCGAGCGCGGGTAGACCTGGCCGACCGACGTCAGCACGCGCTCGAAGCCGAGGTGGCCGGCGACCGTGCGCTCCAGCTCGTCCAGCTTCTCCGGTGTGCCGAGCAGGTCGAGCATGTCCTGGGCCGTGCCCACCGGGCCCTTGATGCCGCGCAACGGGTACCGCGAGATCAGCTCGTCCAGCCGGGAGAACGCGACCAGCAGCTCGTCCGCACCGGTCGCGAACCGCTTGCCCAGCGTCGTGGCCTGCGCCGCCACGTTGTGCGAACGACCGGCCATCACCAGGTCGGAGTGCTCTGCGGCGAGCCGCGCGAGGCGCCCGAGCACGGCCGCGACCTTGGACCGGATCAGCTCGAGCGACCGCAGCACCTGCAGCTGCTCGACGTTCTCGGTCAGGTCGCGCGAGGTCATGCCCTTGTGGACCTGCTCGTGGCCCGCCAGCGCGTTGAACTCCTCGATGCGCGCCTTCACGTCGTGCCGCGTGACCCGCTCACGCGCCGCGATCGACTCCAGGTCGACCTGCTCCAGCACGCGCTCGTAGTCGGCGATCGCACCCGCCGGCACGTCGATGCCCGCGGCCGCCTGAGCGCGCAGCACGGCGAGCCACAGCTGGCGCTCCAGCACGATCTTGTGCTCGGCCGACCAGAGCGTCGCGAGCGACGTGGAGGCGTAGCGACCTGCGAGGACGTTGGCGATGCGCGGCTTGGTCACCTCGCCAGATTAGTGCAAGCCGCGCTCACTCCCAGTCGATGCCGGGCTCCGTGACCAGCGTTGTGAGCACTCCCACCCGCACCGGCACGGTCTGGCGCAGGCCGCTGCCCGACGCGGGGTTGAAGTTCAGGCTGCTGATCTTCACGTAGAACCCGCTCTCGTACTTGCGCACGACCTCGGACCGGGAGATGTCCGGATTCCCGTCGAGGAACTCGGCCTCCGTGACGGTCGACCCGTCCTTCTGCCTCACGTCGTGGCACGAGGCCGCGGTGGTGCAGAAGTCCTTCGTGGAGAACGCGTGCTTGCTGGCCTCGATCCGCAGCGAGGTCGGCCCGATCGAGTCGGTGAGGAACAGGTAGCCCGAGAACTCCGGATCGGACGGCTTCGGAATCGTCGTCGACGGCGAGTACGGCGGGTAGCCGCTGAAGCGGCCGACGCGAATGTCCGCGTAGACCTCCTTCATGCTCGGCACTGTCAGCGCGAGCCTCTCGGCCAGCTTGTCGCCGATGCGCTGGGCCTTCTTGTCGGACGATTCGGCCGGAGGCGCCGACGAGTTCGTCTGGCCGTCGGCGCCGAGCTGGCTCTCCCGGTCGCGCGGCAGCAGCCCCGGCAGCGCGAGCGACACCACGGCGATCATCGCCGTAGCCACGCCCACACCCACCAGCGCTCGTCGGCGACTTTTTTTCTGCTCGACCCGCCTGATCAGCGTGTCCGGGTCGAAGTCGAGCGGCGGCTCGTCCCAGACGGCCAGCAGCATTCCCTCGCGGATCTCCTGCTCACTCACGACGCGACCCTCCCCGAACTGCTGTCGAGCTTCTCCACGATGGCGCGCAACGTCGCGAGGCCGCGCGCCGTCTGGCTTTTGACCGTTCCCTCGGTACAACCCATGGCCACCGCCACCTCGGCGACCGCCAGGTCTTCGAAATAACGCAGGACGAGCACCGCACGTTGTCTCGGGGGCACCTGCAGCAACGCGGTGTGCACCAGCTCACGGGCCCACAGCTTCGCGCTGGTCGTGTCGGGATCGGAGGTGGCGTCCGCGGCGTCCGGCAGCTCTCCGTCGCGCTGCTCGGCTCTGCGCCACGGCCTGCGCTTCTCGTCCAGCCAGGTGCGCAGCAGCACCTTGCGGGCGTAAGCGATCAGGTTGTCGAGATCCTTGATGCGCTTCCAGGCCACGTACATCTTCATCAGGCTGGACTGCATCAGGTCTTCTGCCGTGTGCCAGTCACCACAGAACAGATAGGCAGTGCGTCGCAAAGACGCGGCATTGGCTGCCGCGAATTCGCGAAAGCCCTGCTCATCGGCCTTGCGCATGCGATCCCCTCTCGCGTCCTCAACCAGGGGAACGCATCAGAGGAACGCGAGGTTGCATCACGCGTGACGCGAAAGGGCCGTTCGGAGCATCCTGGCCGCCACGCCACGAGGGTCCGACTTCAGTTCGATGAACGAGTTGACCACCGATCCGTCGACCAGCGCGATCAGCTCCTCGACCCGGTCCTGCGCGATGTCACGGCCGGAGCGGGCGAAGATGTCGGCGATCAGCGCGTGGAGCTCCGTGGACAGCGCGCGCATCAACGGCCGCAGGTACGGGCGGCGGCCGGTCGCGACGAGGCGTTCGTAGCGCAGCAGCATCGTCTCGGTGTCGGTGACGTCCTGGCCGACGAGCAGGTCGAGGATCAGCTCGACCAGCACGTCGTCGTCCGTCAGCCCCGGGGACAGCTCCGTCAGGCGCGCACGGCAGCTCGCCAGCTCCGCGCGGCCGTGGAACTCGACCGCGGCGGTGATCAGCTCGTCGAGCGAGTCGAAGTAGTACGTCGTCGAGGCGAGCGGCAGACCTGCGCGTTCGGCGACCGCGCGGTGCCTGACCGCGTCGAACCCGCCCTCCACGAGCAGTTCGGACGCGGCCTCGACCAGCGCCTGCCTCCTGCGCTCACCCTTGGGGGTTGCTGCCGTCATAGTCGCGCCAGAGTACTTGGCGACTGATCAGAACCTCGGGGCCAGTGCGTCCGCGATGCGCTTGGCCTTGCCCTTGAACTCGCCGTCGCCCTGGGTGAACACGTAGAGCTCCTGCCCGCTCGCCGCCGGCTTTTTCTCTGTCAGCGCGCCGTCAGGAGGTTCGAACGACTGTGGCGTGACGATCGCGGTGACCGTCAGCCCGTCGATCTTGAACGAGGCCGAGCGGGAGTCGGGTGAGCAGGTCACGGTGGGGGCCACCGCGAAGTCCGGTGAGACCGAAAGCTCTCCGGCGAGGGCGTCGGCGAGCTCTCGGTCCACCTCCACGCAGCCCTGCACTGCGCGTTCACCGGCCGAGGGGCCGGTGCTTCCCGGCGTGGACGCGTCCCCCTGCGTGGACACGTCGCCAGGGAAGTTCTTCGTCGGCGGTTGAGCCTGTTGCTGCTGCGGGGATGCCAGCTCGGTCTGCGGTGCTGCTGGTTCCTGCTGACCGGAACCCGCGTTGTCGGAGGTGTTGGTCGTGCCGAACCAGCCGGCACCCGCCATCACACCGCCGAAGCCGAGCACCACGACCAGAGTAGTGCCGGCGGCGATGGAGTTGCGCCTGCGGAGGGTGGCGCGTCGCGAAGCCGTTCGGACGTCACCCGCGTCGAAGGACGCCGGTGGTGCGTCGTGTGCGGCGTCGCGGAACAGGTCCGCGAGCTTCTGCTCGTCCATCTACGTCCTCCTTTCGCTGTTCACGACGCCGGTCGCAGGTCGTCGATGGCGTCACCGAGAGCTTCCCGCAGCGCGGTCAGCCCGCGGGCGGTCTGACTCTTCACAGTTCCTTCCGAGCACTTCAGCACCTCGGCCGTGGCCGTCACGTCGAGACCCTCGAGGAACCTCAGCACGAGCACCGCACGTTGCCGCGGCGGCACTCTGCGCAGGCCCTTCATCAACGCCTCGCGCGTCGCGACCGTCTCGCCGATCTCGTTGTCCGTCGTCGGCGACTCCGGCAGCTCGTCGGTGAACTTCTCGCGCCGCCACGGACGGCGTGATTCGTCGATCACCGCGCGCACGACGGTGCGTCGGACGTAGGCGTCGAGAGCCTGCTTGTCCCGGATCTTCCGCCACCTCCTGTGCACCGCCACGAAGGCTGTCTGCGCGAAGTCGTCAGCGCGGTGCCAGTCGCCGCACAGCAGGTATGCCGTTCGGCGCACAGCCTCACGGCGAGCCACGAAGTACTCCGCGAACTCCTGCTCGTCGCGCTGATCCACGCGGACTGCTCTCCGCTCGTTCCTCGAGTTGCACTGACGGGACGGAATCTGAGGCAACAACGGTTGCACGAACCATCGGCGAGAGCTACATCACCCCCTCGGTCGTTCACCGGATGTGATGTGATCGGGGCCGTGACCCCCATCGACCTGCGCTCGGACACCGTGACTCAGCCGGACGAGGAGATGCGCCGCGCGATGGCGTCGGCCGAGGTCGGCGACGACGTGCTGGACCACGACCCGACCATGGCCCGGCTCGAGGAGCGGGTTGCCGCGCTTCTCGGCGTTGAGGCCGCTCTCTGGGTTCCCTCCGGCTCCATGGGAAACCTCATCGCGTTGTTCCTGCACCTGCGGCGTGGTGATCGGTTCCTGGCTCCGCTCGGCGCGCACGTGCTGGATGCCGAACTCGGGACGGCCGCGTGGCTGGCCGGTGGGATGCCACACGCGCTTGCGGTCATGTCTCCGGAAGCCGTGGTCGCCGCTGGTGGTGGCGAGTCGCCCTACTACGGGCTGAACACCACGTTGTTGTGCTTGGAGAACACGCACAACGCGTCCGGTGGGACCGTGACCACGGCTGATGAGCACGCACTGCTTGTGGCGGCGGCTCGGTCCGTCGGGCTGGCCGTGCACCTGGACGGGGCTCGGTTGTGGAACGCGTCGGTGGCTCTTGGAGTGCCGCTGACTTCGCTGACTGCTGGAGTGGACACCGTGCAGGTCTGTCTGTCCAAGGGGCTTGGAGCGCCGGTCGGGTCTGTCGTGGCCGGGTCTGCTTCATTCGTCGTCGAGGCTCGGCGAGTGCGGAAGATGCTCGGTGGCGGCGTTCGGCAGGGCGGGGTGCTGGCGGCTGCCGGTCTCGTCGCTCTGGACCGCGTTGATCGCTTGGCTGACGATCATGCGAACGCTTCCGCGCTGGCTTCCGGGCTGCGCTCGCTGGGCTGGGACGTCGCCGAGCCTGCGACGAACATCGTCCTGGCGTCGGTGCCGGAGCTGGACAAGACGCTGGTGTCGTTGCGCGAGGTCGGGGTTTTCGCCAGTCCGATGTCCGGCAGGGTTCGGTTCGTGACGCACGGCGACGTGGACTCGTCCGACATCGCCGAGGTGCTGCGCCGTATACGAGAGGACGCCTGAGATGCGCTGGATCGTGTTCGACTTCGGCGAGGTCATCAGCCGGCGGAACCCGGCGATCCCCGCGATGGCCGCGCGGCTCGGTGTTTCCGTGGAGCAGTTCGAGTCCGCGTACTGGGACCGGGACGCCTACGACCGCGGCGGTTCGGATGCCGCGTACTGGGCGTTGATCGGGTCCTCGCTCGGGATGACTTTCGACGACTCGGTTGTGCGCGAGATGACCGCGCTGGACAACGCGGGCTGGCTGGACGAGCCGGTGGCGGACACCGTTGCGCTGCTTGAGGATCTTGCGGCTCTGGGCGTGCCGCTGGCGTTGCTGTCGAACGCGCCGTCGACGTTCGCGCGGCTCGCCGAGAAGGTGCCGTGGGCCAAGCACTTCCGGCACCTGGTCTTCTCCGGCGATCTCGGTTGCGCCAAGCCCGACGCGGCGATCTGGCACCACGTCGAGACTGTCGTGGGTTCGTCCGACCTGGTCTTCTACGACGACCGGACCTCCAACGTGGAGGGTGCTCTCGTGGCCGGGTGGGACGCTCGGTTGTGGACGTCAGCCGCCGCTGCGCGTGTTGAGCTCCGCGCGGAGTTCGGCGAGCTCGGCGCGTAGTTTCCGGAGCTCCTGCACGGTTTCGAGCTCTGCTTCCTCGACGCCGCGCAGCTTCTCCACGAGCCAGCTGGCGATCGTTCCGGTGATCACACCGAGTAGGGCGATGCCACCGACCATGAGCAGGCCCGCGACCAGCCGGCCCTCGGCCGTGACCGGGTAGCGGTCGCCGTACCCGACCGTCGACATGGTCGTGAGCGTCCACCACAGCGCGTCGCCGAACGTGGTGATGCTCGCGTTTTCCGCGTGCCTTTCCGCGTCCAGCACACCGAGGCTCGCGCAAAAAGCGACGATGACGGTCACGCCCGCGACATAAATGCTCACGCGTTGCCGGATTTTGTGCTGGAACTTCTTGTTCAGCAGCGTTATGACGGTGATCAGCCTGAGGACTCTCAGTTGCCTGACCATCGGCAGAACGACCGCGGCGAGGTCGAAGAGATGGGTTTTGAAGAACCAGAACTTGTTGTTGGCGAGCGTGAACCTCGTGACGTAGTCGGCCGCGAACACGGCCCAGACCAGCCACAACACGATCTCCAACGAGAAGTGCATCACCCCGTGGTCGTCGAAGACCTGCCACGCGTACGCGACGAGGAACAGCACGGCGAGTGCCGTCAGGGGCCACTCGACCTTTCGCTCCCACCGCTCGAGGCGGGCCTCGTTGGACTGCAACACCGCTTCATGGTGAGTGGTGCACGGCATTTAGACCAGGGGCTACCGCCGGGATTTGATCGCACCGTAAGCAGCTGTGCCTGCGAGGAGTAGTCCTCCAATCACAGCGAGCCAGAAAAGTCCCTTCACAACGGCTCCGACGACGGCGAGCACGATCCAGATCGCCACCAGCCAGCCGATGATCGCCCACATGGTTGCCCCTCCCCTTCTACAGCCATGCCTTCAGACGATTCAACGCTTCTTCGATGTCCTGTGTTGCACCGGC
>JAVXWK010000525.1:0-8244 GCA_032230575.1 Pseudonocardiales bacterium
GCCGAGCGTGCCGGCGAGCAGGTCGTCCCGCCCTGGCTGTCCCTCGTTGCAGACCACGACGTCGGACGCGCCCGCTGTCTGGGCATTAGCTGCTTTCGCGCCGAAGGGTGCGGGTGCCTCCGCGGGCTCTCCTGGAAGCCCTCGCTGGTGTGCATCCGGCGCGCGCCTCAGCCTCCAACCGCTCGAGCAATGCATGCAGCTCTATGTGGTCTGCGGGCCTCCGTGGGCCATGGCGCCGTTTCTGTGGTCCGGCTCCGAGCAGCAGGCTGGCGTCAAAGGGCTGTTCGGAACTTGACCGTAGGCAGGGACGGTTACGGGGCCCAGAAATCGAGGCTGTTTGCTTGTCGGGCACGATCGCGGTCTGGTCTTGCTCGCACCCGGGGGGCGGCCGAGGGTGCGCGGAGACGGAGCTCCGATGCCACGCCGTGGCGTCCTTGTGGTGCGCGCTGTTGCTCGTCCCAGGTTTTTGCCGTTCATTCCGCGTATGTGTTGGCCAATTGCACGTACTCAGCAGCATTGGATTTCACGGCGGACACCTCTTCCTCCGTGAGTTGACGGCGCACCTTCGCTGGGACGCCCGCTGCGAGTGATCCTGGCGGCACCAGGGTGCCCGCGAGAACCACGGCGCCCGCCGCTACCAGGGAGCCACAGCCGATGCGGGCTCCGTTGAGCACCACCGCGCCCATGCCGACTAGGACGTCGTCGTCCACCGTGCAGCCATGCAGTACCGCGCGGTGTCCGACTGACACTCGATCTCCGACGGACACGGGGAATCCTGGGTCGGCGTGCACGACGACTCCGTCCTGCAGGTTGCTCTCCCTGCCGACTTGGATGCGGTCTCCGTCGCCACGCAAAACCGCCGTGAACCACACGCTCGATCTGGCTCCGATGGTCACGCGGCCGATGAGCGTGGCGCTGCCCGCCACCCAGGCGGTGGGAGACACGTCGGGTCGAAAGCCGCCGTACTCGATCTCCAAGGGCGCTGGCAGGTCGGGCATTTGGCTGTTCCTCGCCTCGGTTCGCCGGGATATTCGCGGGGTGTCCAGGAATCTTGTGGTGGGCTGGTCTTCTGTAGACATTAGTCGGTACCCTCGCTCCATCATTCCACCGCAGCCCCGGGGAGAGGCGGCACATGTCGATTGACTCCAGCGCACCATTGACCGGGATCACCGTCCTGGAGGTGGGGGCTTTTATGGCGGCGCCGTTCGCGACCATGCAGCTGGCCGACCTCGGAGCCCGGGTACTGAAGATCGAGAATCCGGTGGGTGGCGAGCCAGTCCGCGCGGCAGGGCCCTTCGTCGAAGGCGAGAGCTCGCCGTTCGCTCGACTGAACCGGAATAAGGAGTCCGTGGCACTCGACCTCAAGTCCCGCGAGGGCCAGGAGGCGTTCCTTCGGTTGGCGGCCCGGTCCGACGTCGTGGTGGAGAACCTCCGACCCGGTGCGCTGCGCAAGCTCAATCTCGCGTACGAGGATGTCCAAGCCGTGAACACCGGAATCATTTACGCGTCCGCTTCCGGCTGGGGACAGGACGGCCCTCTAGCTGACCTTCCCGGGCTCGACATCATGGCGCAGGCTCGCGGCGGCCTGATGAGCATCACCGGAGCGCCGGACGGCGAACCGGCCAAGGTGGGCGTCCCAGTGTGCGACCTGGTCTGCGGCCTCTACGTCGCCCTGGCGGTGACGGCCGCGCTCAGAGAGCGAGACCGCAGCGGACTGGGTCAGGCCATCGACGTCTCGCTGCTGGAGTCTGCGGTGTCCCTCGCCATCTGGGAAGCCGGACGCTACTTCGCAACCGGCGACGTGGGGCACCCTCTCGGGACCGCACACCAGAGCATGGCGCCCTACCAGGCGTTCCGAACGGCTGATGGTCACGTCACCGTGGGCGCTATCACACCGAAGACCTGGGCAGCGCTGTGCAGGGTTCTCGGTCTCGACCATCTGTTCGCGGACGACCGCTACGCCGACGGCTCGATGCGTCACGCTCGACGGGCCGAGCTCGCCGCTGGCATCGAGGCAGTGACACAGACTCGCGCCACGGCAGAGCTGGTTACCAGCTTGGACGGTGTAGGTGTCCCCTGCGCGCCGATCGCCGACTACGCAGACGTCTTCACAAATGAGCACCTGCTTCAGCGGCGGTTCTACTGGGATGCGCCACACCCAACGATGGGCCAGGTGCGACAGATCGGCTCACCGATGCGCTTCTCGCGCACGTCTGCTCAGCAGGGTGCAGCCGGGCCGCTGCTCGGAGCCGACACACGCGAAGTCCTGCGTGAAGCCGGCTACGACGACCGCGTGATCGACGCGATGCTCGCAGCCGGCGCTGCGGCGTCCGCAGCTGGTAACGACGCGGCAGCAGGCTTGTCGCTGTCTGCCCGGACCGCCTCATCAGGCCCGCACCCGCCCACCGACTGAAGAGGGGACAGCGTGGATACCTCCGAGCTGCTGGTGCGGACCGACGGCCCTGTCCTGACAGTGACGTTCAACCGACCGAAGCACCACAACGCCCTGACGTGGGCGATGTACGAAGGCCTGTACGAGGCATGCGAGCAGGCTGACCGCGATGAGTCTGTGCGTGTGATGGTGCTGCGCGGTGGCGGTGAGAAGGCGTTCGTCGCCGGAACTGACATCAAACAGTTCGCCTCCTTCCGAGACGGCGCCGACGGGGTCGCCTACGAGGAACGCATCACGAGGATCGTGGGGCGGCTGGAGGAGGTGTCCGTGCCCTCGGTGGCGGTGGTCCGCGGCTTCTGCGTGGGCGGCGGCCTCGCCCTCGCGGCTGTCTGCGACATTCGGCTGGCCGCGCGTTCGGCGAGGTTCGGTGTCCCTGTCGCCAAGACCCTCGGCAACTGTCTGTCCATGAACTCCTACTCACTTCTCGTCTACCACTTAGGCCCGGCGCGCACCTTGGACCTGATGCTCCGGGCCCGCCTCCTCACCGGCGACGAGGCATCGGCCGCTGGCTTCGTCGCTGAAGTATGTGACGACATCCAGCTGGAAGACGTTGTAGCCGCGACGGTGGCGCAGCTGCTCGAACACGCCCCGCTGACGATGTGGGCGACGAAGGTCGCCGTTCGGCGGCTCCGACTGGCGCAGCTTCCCGACGGTGACGACCTGGTAAGTCGCGTGTTCGGCAGCGGTGACTTCCACCGTGCCGCGAAGGCGTTCGTCGCGAAGGAGAAGGTCCAGTGGACGGGACGTTGAGCTCCGAGGCCGCGGCGTCTGAAGGGCCGCTTGCCGGCATGCTTGTCATCGATCTGTCGCGTGCCCTCGCTGGCCCGCACGCAACGATGATGCTCGCCGACATGGGTGCCCGTGTCATCAAGGTGGAGCCGCCTGGTCGTGGGGACGACTCGCGCAGCTGGGGACCGCCGTTCGTCGGGACCGTAGAAGCGCCGGTGTCGACGTACTTCCTGTCGGCCAACCGCAACAAGGAGTCGATTCAGCTCGACCTTAAGACCGTCGAAGGGCTGGCGATCTTGGAGGATCTGGTCCGACGCGCGGACGTACTGGTGGAGAACTTCCGGCCGGGCGTTCTCGAAAGGCTAGGGCTGCCGACCCTGAGGATGCGCGAGCTGAACTCTCGCCTCGTGGTGTTGTCCATCACCGGCTTCGGGCACGACGGGCCAGAAGGGGGGCGAGCCGGCTATGACCAGATCGCGCAAGGCGAGGCCGGTCTCATGTCCCTCACAGGTCCGTCCCCGGATGAGCCGACCCGGGTGGGCGTGCCGATCGGCGACCTGCTCGCGGGGATTTACGGCGCATACGGGGTGGCAGCCGCCCTCGTCGAACGTGGACGGTCCGGCCAGGGGAAGGTCGTGCGCACATCGTTGCTCGCCGCGGTCGTCGGTGTGCACGCCTTCCAGGGCACGCGTTACACCGTCGCCGGAGAAGTGCCCCAGCCGTCGGGCAATCACCATCCGGCTATCGCTCCCTATGGTGCCTTCCGTGCGTCGGACGGGATCCTGCAGGTAGCCATTGGCAACGACGTGCAATGGTCCACCTTCGCCGAGCTGCTCGGCCTGGCGCCCACTGACGCGCGCTTTGCGACCAACGCTGCCCGCGTGCAGCACCGGGCGGATCTGATCCAGGAGGTTGAGAAGGCCTTGTCGGCTGCGCCCGTCGAGAATTGGCTCGATCGGCTGCACTCGGCCGGTGTGCCAGCCGGCAAAGTGCGCAGCCTTGATGACGTCTATTCCTGGGATCAGACGTTGAGTCAGGGCCTGCTCATCGACGTCGACCATCCGACGGCGGGACATGTACGTCTTCCCGGTCCTCCGCTGCGACTCGAGAACCTGGACGGGAGCCGGGCAGGTCGAACCTCACACGTCGCGCCGCCCTTGCTGGGTGAGCACGACGAGGCTGTGCGCTCCTGGCTGCAGGACGAACCACGATGACGTTGGGCAAGGCCATGGTCAGCAAGGTCGCGGCCATCGTCGGGAAACAGCATGTGCGTGACTCGGTGGGAGACATGACGCCGTACGCCCGGGACGCGACGCCTCTGTTCTCGGCGCAACCCGACCTGGTGGTCTTTCCGGGATCCGCCGACGAGATTGCCGCCATCCTGCGGCTGGCGACCCAGTGGCGTGTACCCGTCACCCCACGAGGTGCCGGCTCCAACTTGTGCGCGGCGACCGTCCCGCAACAGGGCGGCATCGTGCTTGTCCTCACGCGGATGAACAGGATCCTGGAAATAAGCGCCGACGAGTTGCTCGCACGCGTCGAGCCAGGCGTGGTCACGGCCGACCTGGCACAGCGCGCCGCCACGCTGGGTCTGCTCTTCGCACCCGACCCGGGCAGCCGAACGGTGGCCACCATCGGCGGCAACGTGGCGACCTGCGCGGGCGGGCTACGCGGCTTGAAGTACGGCGTGACACGCAACTACGTACTCGGGCTCGAGGTCGTCCTACCGACCGGGGAGATCATCCAGACGGGTGGGCGACTCTGGAAGGACGTCGCCGGATACGACCTCACCAGACTTCTCACGGGCTCCGAAGGAACGCTGGGCGTTATCACCGAGGTCACGCTCGCGCTGCTGCCATTGCCGGCAACCGCACACACAGGAGTTGCCTACTTCCCGACGCTCAGCGACGCGAGCCGGGCCGTCACCGGCGTCATTCGCGACGGCGTCGTACCCGCCACACTCGAGTTCCTCGACCGCACCTGCATCGGCGCAGTGGAGGACTACGCGCAGCTTGGACTGCGCCGCGACGCGGGCGCCTTACTTCTCTTCGGTGACGACGGCCAGGCGGACGTGGTCGAGCGCAACGTCGCCCGCATGGGCGATATCTGTGCGACCCATGGCGCACTCGAGGTGACGGTCGCCACCGAGGTAGCGGCATCCGAGGCGCTGTTGGCCGCCCGTCGCTGCTCCTTGCCGGCCCTGTCGCGGCTGAACTCGCTCACCGTGCTGGAAGACGCCAGCGTGCCCAGGCCCCGGCTGGCCGACATGGTAGAGCGCATCGACGCGATCGCAGCCCGCTACGACCTCCTGATCGGCACATTCGGACATGCCGGCGACGGAAACCTGCATCCGACCTGCGTCCTTGACGGCGACGACACCGACGCCATCGCGCGTACGCACAAGGCGTTCGCCGACATCTTCAGCGCGGCAATGCAGTTCGGCGGCACGATCACCGGAGAGCACGGCGTGGGCGCAGCAAAGCTGCCGTTCCTCCGGGAGCGGCTCGGCTCAGATCAAGTGGCCCTCCTGCGCCGTATCAAGACGGCGTTCGATCCGGCAGGCATCCTTAACCCCGGAAAGCTCGGCTCGTGAGCGCCGGCGCTGGCGCCGATGACCGTCGCGGCATTTTTCCCTCCGAGTTGCTCGACCGGTGTATCTCCTGCGGGTTTTGCCTGCCCGCATGCCCGACCTACGCCCTCACTAGTGACGAGAAGGCGTCGCCGCGCGGTCGCATCAACCTGATGCGCGCGCTCGAGTCGGGCGTCCTGCCACTGGATGACCCCACACTTGTGGAAGAGGCGTCGTTCTGCCTCGGCTGCCGGGCGTGCGAGCCGGTGTGCCCGGCAGGAGTTCGGTACGGCGAGCTGCTGGAGCACTGGCGCGACCACCAGTGGCGTGGCCGCCGTCGCCCCCTTCTGGCGCGGGTCCTCACGGTCGTCACGGCGCGGACATGGCTGTTGCGCCTGCTGGGCTTGGTGCGACGACATGCCCGAACGCGTGGCGGTTCAGGTCCCTACCTGATGCTGGGCTGTGCTGAACGGTCTTTGTTCCCAAAGGTCAGTCGGGCGGCGCGTCAGCTCCAACCGGAGCTCGACGCGCCGACAGCGCAGGGGTGCTGTGGCGCGCTGCACGCCCACAACGGCGAGTTGGAGCGTGGCCGAGCCCTCGCCCAACGGCTCGGCGAGCAACTGCCAGGCACCATCGTCACCACGTCGGGAGGCTGTTCGGCGCACCTGGCGGGCGTTATCGGCCGAGACCGCGTCCTAGAAATTTCCGAGTACCTGCTTGCCGACGGTCCTCATGGGCGCGGCATAGTCACGGTCGAGGGCCGCCGGGCGCGCGTCGCGCTGCAGGACTCATGCCACCTGCGCAACGGCCTGGGCGTCTGGCGCGAGCCGCGCGAGTTGCTGGCGCAGATCGCTGACTACGTGGAGCTGCCGAGCGCCGACGCCTGTTGCGGTGCGGCGGGCACGTATGCGTTGGTGCGCCCGAAGGACAGCCGCCGCGTGCTGGCCCCCAAGCTGGATGCGATCGAGGCACTCGAGGTGGACTACGTCGTTGCAGTGAACCCCGGGTGTCTGCGGCAGCTCCAGGTGGGACTGCGGCGACGCCGGTCACGCGTCCAGGCTATCCACCTCGTCGAGCTCCTCGCCCTGGCGGCGCCACCCGCTTCCGAACCCGCGCAGACCCACAGCAGCTGAAGTGCGGCCACAATGTCTTCAACTTTTTGTAGACAGTAACCGGTGGGTCCAGTACCGTCCTGCCACACGCTCGTGGCAGCACCCCGCTGGTCACGGCACGTCCTAGGAGGATGTAGATGCGCGTTCGGCCTGGTGTTGTCGCGGCTCTGCTCGTGACGTCCCTGAGTCTGGCCGCCTGCGGTGGCGGTTCGTCCGACGAGACGACGGGGAGCGCCGACGGCGGCTCTTCTGGCGCTAAAGACGTTGCTTCGCTTCAGAAGGTTATCGACCAGTACACGGCCGAGCCCACCTTCACCGCGCCCGGCCCGGCCATCGACCCGGCCAAGGTCAAGGGCAAGACGGTGTTCAACATCCCTGACTCCAGTGGCAACCCATTCGCGACCGCGGTCGCGAAGTCGGAAGAAGCCGCAGCCAAGCTGTTGGGAATTAACTTCATAAACTGTACGAACCAGGGTCAGGTAACCCAGTGGGTGACCTGTTACAACCAGGCAATCCAGCGCAAGGTCGACGTGATCAACGACTTCGGTGGCGCCGACCCGCGGCAGCTGGGGCCGCAAATTGCGGCGGCTCAGAAGGCCGGCATCGAGGTAGTCGGCCACAACGTCTACGGCTTCTCGCAGAAGCCAGTCGGTCTGAAGTACAGCGTTCCGACGCCGTACGAGAAGGCCGGCGAGCTCATGGGCACGTGGGTGGCATTGGATACGAAGCGCGACGCGAACGCGCTCGTCATCACGTCCAACGAGGTGCTCGCGACTAAGCCGATCGTCGACAACATCAAAGCGGTGTTCGACAAGGAGTGCCCAGGTTGCAAGCTCACGATGGTGAACGTCCCCGTCAAGGACTGGTCCACGAAGATCCAGTCAGAGGTGCAGTCGGCCATGGTTCGCGACCCGAAGCTCAACTACGTCGTCCCGATCTACGACTCGATGACGCAGTTCGTCGTGCCGGCTATCACGACGGCCGCGAAGACCGACAAGGTGCACGTCGCGACCTTCAACGGCACGCCGTTCGTCCTCAAGTACATGCAGGAGGGCGACATCGTGCGGATGGTCGTCGGTGAGAGCCTGGACTGGATCGGTTACGCGTTCATGGACACCGACGCGCGGCTGCTGGCCGGCTTGGGCCTTCCGGAGATCTTCGACGCGAAGATCCCGCTGCGGATCTTCACCAAGGACAATGTCGATGAGGCGGGCTCGCCGCCGGCCGTTTCCACCGGTTACGGCGACTCATACATCAGCGGCTACAAGCAGCTGTGGGGCCTGTCCTAACCACCTAGCTGGCGACCGCCCGGGGCTTGAGTGCACCGGGCGGTCGTCGGTCCGGACAACTGGCGCGGGTGGAACGTGAGGTGGCAGAAGAGA
>JAVXWK010000730.1:0-7648 GCA_032230575.1 Pseudonocardiales bacterium
CACGCTGCTGGCGTTCGTGATCAGGGACATCGTTCCGCTGTGGGTCGCCCTCGTGCTCGTGGGGCGAGAGGTCGTCGTCGGCATCTGCCTGCTGATCCTGAGGCAACGGGGCTGGGGCCCGTTCGAGGTCAACTATCTGGGCAAAGCCGCGACGTTCAACCTGCTTTACGCGTTCCCCCTGCTGCTGCTCGCGCAGGGTGATTCGGCGTGGGCGCAGATCGCCCAGCCGTTCGCCTACGCCTTCACGGCCTGGGGCGGAGCGCTCTACCTGTGGTCGGCGCTGCTGTACGTCTACCAGTTCTTCTCGGCCCTGCGGGTCACTCCCGAAAAGGCCGCGTGAAAAGATCACCCCATACAGGTTCAGCACGAGGAGCGCAGTCAGTTGATTCCCGAGGAGCTTCGCTACACCGAGGAGCACGAGTGGGTCGCCAGCACTGGCGAGAACACCGTGCGCGTCGGCATCACCGACTACGCCCAGGAACAGCTCGGTGACGTGGTCTTCGTCCAGCTGCCCGAGGTCGGCCACACCGTCGCCGCGGGCGACACGTTCGGCGAGGTCGAGTCCACCAAGAGCGTGTCCGACCTCTACTCCCCGCTCGACGGTGAGGTCGTCGCCATCAACGACGCGTTGGTGCAGGCACCCGACTCGGTGAACACCGACCCGTACGGCGAGGGCTGGATGGTGGAGATCCGCCTGAACGACGCGGACGCGCTGGAAGGCCTGCTGGACGCGGAGGGCTACAAGGCCTTGGTGGAGAAGGAGTGACGTCGATCTTTCGCCGGATCTTCGGCCGGAAGGGGAGCCGCTCCTCGGGTGGCGACCCGAACGCGATAGGTTTTACCGGAAGTGACGGATCCAGCAGCAGGAGGAGAGCTCAGGTGAGCACGAACGACGGCCCAGGCGTTCCGCCGGAGCAGTCCCCGGAGCGGACCTCCGTCTTCCGGGCGGACTTCCTCCAGGAGATGGAGGGCGGCGCCGAGGCGCCCGCCCAGGAGCCGGCAGTTGCCGGTGTTGACGCACTTCCCGCCGGTTCCGCGCTGCTCGTGGTGAAGCGCGGCCCGAACGCCGGGTCCCGGTTCCTGCTGGACCGCGACACGACGAGCGCAGGGCGCCACCCCGACAGCGACATCTTCCTGGACGACGTGACGGTCTCGCGCCGCCACGCCGAGTTCCGCCGGGAGAGCGGCGAGTTCGTCGTCATCGACGTCGGCAGCCTCAACGGCACCTACGTCAACCGCGAGCCGGTCGACCAGGCCGTCCTCGCGAACGGTGACGAGGTCCAGATCGGCAAGTTCCGCCTCGTCTTCCTGACGGGTCCTGGCTCCGCGGGAGCCTGACGCGTGACGGCCGGGCGGCCATACCGCGGGGGACTGAGCATCGGGGCGGTGCTCTCACAGCTCCGCCCCGAGTTCCCCGAAGTCAGCATCTCCAAGATCCGTTTCCTGGAAGCGGAGGGGCTGGTCCGCCCGGCACGCACGGCCTCCGGTTACCGCCAGTTCTCCGTGGCGGACGTCGAGAGGCTGCGTTTCGTGCTGTCCGCACAACGCGACAGATACCTGCCTCTCAAGGTGATCCGCGAACAGCTCGACTCCGCCCCTGTGGACTCCGCTTCGGTGTCGCGGGTGGAACTGCTGGCCCAGGCCGGAATCAGCGCTGAACAGCTGTCCCAGCTGGAGCGCGACGGTCTGCTGCGCGCCGGCCCCGGCGGCCGTTTCACCGTCGACGACATCACCGCGCTCCGCACGATCCGGACGATGACTGGACTCGGCGTCGAGCGCGAACACCTGCGCGCGGTCCGCGCTGCGGCGGACCACGAGGTGGTTGCGCTGAAGTCTTTCTCAGATCCCGAGACGGTCCGGGAATTGGCTGACCTGTTCACCTCGTTGCACACGTTGTTGGTAAGAGCGGGCTTGCGCCAGTCCTGATCTGTCCGCTGCCGGTGCAGTCTTGATCACGATCTGCCCGCAACAATTGAGCACACGGCCCGCTTGGCGGGTAGCGTCGAACACGTACGCCGGGGGATGCTCGGGTGTGGATCCGGGTACTCCCCGACAGGAACAGAGGGAGGCGAGGCCCGATGAGCGAGATGCGCGTCGTCGGCGTGCGGGTGGAGCTGCCCCAGAACCAGCCGATCCTTCTTCTGCGCGAAACCGAGGGCGAGCGGTACCTGCCGATCTGGATCGGCTCCGTCGAAGCCACGGCCATCGCGCTCGAGCAACAGGGCGTGCGCCCGGCCCGGCCTCTCACGCACGACCTGCTGAAGGACGTCATCGGGGCGCTGGGGCGCAACCTCGAACAGGTGCGGATCACCGACCTGCAGGAGGGCACCTTCTTCGCCGAGCTCGTGTTCGACGGCGACGTGCGGGTCTCCGCGCGACCCTCGGACTCGGTGGCGCTGGCGTTGCGCGTGGGTGTGCCGATCCACGCCGAGGAGTCGGTGCTGGCCGAGGCCGGCCTGATCATCCCGGACGAGCAGGAGGACGAGGTCGAGAAGTTCCGCGAGTTCCTCGACTCGGTCTCGCCAGAGGACTTCCGGGGCGCGGACACCTGAGTTTTGCTCGGTGTCGCTGTCTGTCTCGTTTGGAACCGCCGTACCTCCGTGGCTCGTCGCTCATTTGGGCTACTTTCCGCTCGATTTACCCGCTAAACGATCACTAAACGTCACCTGAACGTCCTGGTTCGGGTGACGTTGTGACTCTCTACCTGAGGTTGAGGGTCGACACTCCCCGCGCGTCGCGTTGACCTGCCCTCCGACCGGTCTTACCGTCGAACTCGAGTGGACGTCGCTGGTTTGCGCGAGCTGACGCAGCGGCTTGACGGCCATGAGTTTCGTGGCCGTTCCGAGGGGAGGCAGGCGTGGTCGAGGAAGCGCCCGTGCGGGCCGAATCCGGGCAGCAGGGTGAGCTGTTCCCGGACTCCTCGCTGCCGGACGAACTCGTCGGCTACCGGGGTCCCGCGGCGTGTCAGATCGCGGGCATCACGTACCGGCAGCTCGACTACTGGGCCAGGACCGGACTCGTCGCTCCGACGGTGCGGATGGCCCACGGGTCCGGAAGTCAGCGGTTGTACTCCTTCAAGGACATCCTGGTTCTGAAGGTCGTGAAGCGGTTGCTGGACACCGGGGTCTCGTTGCAGAACATCCGGGTCGCGGTCGACCACCTGCGCCGTCGTGGCGTGCAGGACCT
The DNA here is from genome assembly GCA_032230575.1 of Pseudonocardiales bacterium. Taxonomy (GTDB): domain Bacteria; phylum Actinomycetota; class Actinomycetes; order Mycobacteriales; family Pseudonocardiaceae; genus Lentzea. Next base: position 3,187 of record JAVXWK010000730.1, read on the forward strand.
GGCGAAGATCACGCTCTTCTCGGACGGCACGACCGTCTACGAGTGCACCTCGCCGGAAGAGGTCGTGGATCTGCTGCAAGGCGGTCAGGGCGTGTTCGGCATCGCGGTTTCCGGTGCCATGCGGGAGATTTCCGGGACGATCCACGAGTTCCCCGCCGAACGTGCGGACGGCGTCGAGATCGCTCCCATGACCGAGGACGAGCTGGCTCGCCGGCGACGGGAACGCGCGACCGGCTGACTCCGGTTGAGACATTGGTCGCGTCCCTGGCGACTACGCGGGCTGCCTGCGGGTATTCTTCGCGGGTAGTCGCTGAACTCAGGCGGGAGAGACCGGGTTTCGAGCCCGGCGCCGAAGGAGCAAGTTCCTCCCCGGGAACCTCTCAGGCACCCAGGACCGCGTGAGCTAGACGCCTCTGGAAAGTGGACCCGTTCGCGGGTCCCGCCGACGGTGAAAGCCCTTGTGAGAGCAGGGGTGAACCTCTCAGGCGCCCTTCGGGGTACGGACAGAGCGGGGAGGGCACAAGACACGTGTGCCCGCAGCCCCCGGAGGCGTTTGATGACGCAGGACCGCATTCCGCTCGCCGCTCTCGAGCACGGCACCCCGTTCGCCGACCGCCACGTCGGCCCGCGCCCCGCCGAACTCGCGCGAATCCTCGACGTCATCGGCGTCGGATCGCTGGAGGAGCTGGCGCAGCACGCGGTGCCGTCGTCCATTCACGAGCGCGACCTCGTGCTCGACCTGCCGGCTCCGGCGACGGAGACCGAGGCGCTGGCCGAGCTGCGTGAGCTGGCGTCGCGGAACCGCCCGATGACGCAGATGATCGGCCTCGGCTACTACGACACCGTCACGCCGGGCGTGATCCTGCGCAACGTGCTGGAGTCGCCCGCCTGGTACACGGCCTACACGCCGTACCAGCCGGAGATCTCGCAGGGCCGTCTCGAGGCGCTGCTGAACTTCCAGACCATGGTCGGCGACCTGACCGGCCTGCCGGTGGCCAACGCGTCCATGCTGGACGAGTCGACCGCCGCCGCCGAGGCGATGACGCTGGTGCGCCGCGCCGGTCGCTCGAAGTCGAACAAGTTCGTGGTGGACGCGGACACGCTGCCGCAGACGCTGGCCGTGATCGAGACGCGCGCCGAGCCGCTGGGCATCGAGATCGTCGTCGCCGACCTGTCGCAGGGCATCGAGGGCCTCGGCCTGGGTGGCGACTTCTACGGCGTGCTGCTGTCGTACCCCGGCGCGTCCGGTGTGGTGCGCGACCAGAAGGACCTCATCGCGGAGATCCACGACGCGGGTGCGCAGGCTGTTGTCGTCGCGGACCTGCTGTCCCTCACGCTGCTGCGCGCGCCGGGTGAGATCGGCGCGGACGTCGTCGTCGGCACCACGCAGCGATTCGGCGTGCCGATCGGCTTCGGCGGCCCGCATGCCGGGTACATGGCCGTCCGGTCCGGTTTGGAGCGTCAGCTGCCCGGTCGTCTCGTCGGTGTCTCGGTCGACTCCGACGGGTCGTTGGCTTACCGCTTGGCGTTGCAGACGCGTGAGCAGCACATCCGCCGCGAGAAGGCCACGTCGAACATCTGCACCGCGCAGGTGCTCCTCGCCGTGATCGCCTCGATGTACGCGGTCTACCACGGTCCCGACGGCCTGCGGGCGATCGCGACCCGCGTCCACCGCTTCGCCACCGTGCTCGCCACGGGCCTGTGCGAGGCCGGTCTGGACGTCGTGCACGGCGAGTTCTTCGACACCGTCCAGGTTCGCGTCGAGGGTCGCGCGGCCGAGGTCGTCGAGAAGGCGCGTTCGTTCGGCATCAACCTGCGCCAGGTCGACGCCGACGTCGTGGCGATCGCCTGCGACGAGAAGACGACGCGGGCGCACCTCGTCGCGGTGTGGGAAGCCTTCGGTGTCACGGGGTCCGATGTGGACGCCATCGACGCCGACACCGCGGACGGCATCCCGGCGGACCTGCGCCGCACGTCCGACTACCTGACCCACCCGGTCTTCCACGCGCACCGCTCGGAGACCGCGCTGCTGCGTTACCTGCGTGCGTTGTCGGACAAGGACGTCGCGCTGGACCGCAGCATGATCCCGCTCGGTTCCTGCACGATGAAGCTGAACGCCACCGCGGAGATGGAGTCCATCACGTGGCCGGAGTTCTCGACGCTGCACCCGTTCGCGCCCGTCGAGGACGCCGCCGGACTGCTGAAGATCGTGTCGGACCTGGAGGCGTGGCTCGCCGAGGTCACCGGCTACGACGCGGTTTCGTTGCAGCCCAACGCCGGGTCGCAGGGTGAGTTCGCCGGTCTGCTCGCGATCCGCGCCTACCACCGTTCGCGCGACGAGGCGGCGCGCGACGTCTGCCTGATCCCGTCGTCCGCGCACGGCACCAACGCCGCGTCCGCCGTCATGGCCGGCATGCGCGTCGTCGTCGTGAAGTGCGACGACAAGGGCAACATCGACATGGGCCACCTGCGCGAGACCGTCGCGGAGCACTCCGACGACCTCGCCGCGATCATGATCACCTACCCGTCGACGCACGGCGTGTACGAGGACACGGTCCGCGAGGTCTGCGGCCTGGTGCACGACGCGGGCGGCCAGGTGTACGTCGACGGCGCGAACCTGAACGCGCTGATCGGCCTCGCCCAGTACGGCAAGTTCGGCTCGGACGTCTCGCACCTGAACCTGCACAAGACGTTCTGCATCCCGCACGGCGGTGGCGGCCCCGGCGTCGGCCCGATCGGTGTCCGCTCGCACCTCGCGCCGTTCCTGCCGAACCACCCGCTGCAGCCGACCGCCGGTCCCGCCACGGGTGTCGGTCCGATCAGCGCCGCCCCGTGGGGTTCCGCGTCGATCCTGCCGATCTCGTGGGCATACGTGCGGATGATGGGCGGCGACGGCCTGCGCCGCGCGACCCTGACCGCCGTGGCCGCCGCGAACTACGTCGCTCGTCGCCTGGACGAGCACTACCCGGTGCTCTACACGGGTGAGGGCGGCTTCGTGGCCCACGAGTGCATCCTCGACCTGCGCCCGATCACCAAGGCGACCGGTGTGACGGTCGACGACGTGGCGAAGCGGCTCGCGGACTACGGCCTGCACGCCCCGACCATGTCGTTCCCGGTCGCAGGCACGCTGATGGTCGAGCCGACCGAGTCCGAGGACCTGGCCGAGATCGACAGGTTCATCGACGCCATGATCGCCATCAAGCGCGAGATCGACCGCGTCGGCGCCGGCGAGTGGCCCGTCGAGGACAACCCGCTGCGCAACGCCCCGCACACCGCGGCCTGCGTGACCGTCGGCGAGTGGAACCACCCGTACACCCGCGAGGAAGCCGTCTACCCGGCCGGTACTTCCGCTCCGAAGATCTGGCCGCCGGTCCGCCGCATCGACGGCGCGAAGGGCGACCGGAACCTGGTCTGCTCCTGCCCGCCGCTCTCGGCGTACGGCAGCTGATCCGGTACTCCGAAGGGGCGCACTCGGGGGTGCGCCCCTTCGGCACGTCTGGGTCCAGTCGGGTGGAAACGTTGTGGTGCAACGAAAGTTGGTAACGCTCTCTGATCAACTGCCGACTGATCGAACGTGCGAACGATGGCGGAGACCGCCCACGAGATCAAGGACTCGGTCGTCGAGGCGATGGTCGCGGCGGGCCACGACCGCGGACGGCTGCGGTCGGTCGGGCTGGAGCCGGGCGACACCGTGTCGGCCAGTTCGACCAGCTACCCGGACGGTTCGGCGCTGGTGCAGATCTCCGAGGCCGTGCTGGCCCTGATCCCGGTCTACAGCAGGCATCTCGCCGTGGCTGTCGCACGACCGGACCAGTTCCTCAAGCGCTTCAGGCGGCGCAGGCCGTTCGACACCGCCCTGCTCGCCGCCGTACTGCGCTTCACCAGCCGGGTCGGGCGTTCGTCCGGCCGGGTGCAGACGCTGGCGATCGACCTGGAACCGTTCCAGCAGCACACGGCCGACCTGATCGCGACGCACAGCCTGCGGTTCGTCATCGCCCACGAGCTGGCGCACCACCTGCAAGGCCCTGCCGACCGCCTCGCCTACCAGGCCGTTCTCGCCGCCCAGCACCACGACGAGTCAGGCCCGCCATCTCTCGTGCCGCTCGGTGCCCTCGTGGCTGTCGCCGTCGTGCACCACGCCGAGAAAGCGCTGTACGTGCGAGGAACCAGCCACTCGCCGGTCGAGAGCAGGCTGGGCGTGCTGTGGGAGGAGGTCCCGTTCCACGACCGCTCCTCGTTCAACAGCTACGCGGCGCGGCTCTCCGAGGCGACCGACCTGGCCACCGACTTCACCCAGGGCACGCGGCCTTCTGTCTCCTGGGACCTGCTGCCCGACGCGCCACCCCACCCGTTCGCCCGCTGCGACGAGCTCCAGTCGCTCACCCCGGCCCAGCTGGTCGTCGAGCTGCACCGCTGGCCGTCGATCGGCTCCGGCGCGAGAGCCGTGCTGGACGGCCGTCTC
>JAVXWK010000537.1:0-5625 GCA_032230575.1 Pseudonocardiales bacterium
TGCGTGAACGACTGGAACGCGTGGATGATCTGCAGCACCAGGTTGAAGAACAGGATCGGTGAGAGCAGCGGCAGCGTGATGTGCCAGAACTGCGACCACTTGCTCGCGCCGTCGATCGCGGCTGCCTCGTAGTAGACCGCCGGGATCTGCCGCAGCCCGGCCAGGAAGATGATCATCGGTGAGCCGAACGTCCACACGTTCAGCACGATGAGCGTCGACAACGCGGTGTCCGGGTCGGAGATCCAGCCCCTGCCCTCGATGCCGACGAAGCCCAACACGCGGTTCAGCAGACCCTCGGCACCGAACACCTGCGTCCACAGCACCGCGATCGCCACGCTCGACCCGAGCAGCGAGGGCAGGTAGAACGCCGAGCGGTAGAACGCCAGCCCGCGCAGCCCGCGGTCGAGCAGCAGCGCCACCCCCAGTGCACACGCCAGCTGCAGCGGCACCGACACCAGCACATAGGTGAACGTGACCCGCAGGGCGTTGTGCAACCGCTCGTCGCTGAAGATGCGCGCGAAGTTGTCGAACCCGATGAACCTCGGCGGCTGGATCAGGTTGTACTTGGTGAAGCCGAGCCCGAAGGACGCGAGCACCGGACCGATCGTGATGAAGACCAGTCCGGCGAACCACGGCGCCAGAAACCAGAACGCCGCCTTGTTGTCGCGCTTGCGCACCTGCACGCCACCGTGGCGCAGCTGACGCAGTTCGTCAAGAGCGCTCATGGACTCCCTGCTCTACTAAGCTGGAAAACGCTTTCCGGAGTCTGCATCGGTTGATCACCAGCGTCAAGCAAGGCGTCGAACAGGCATCGAAGCAACTGTCGAACAAGGAAGACGTCATTCGAGGCACAGTCCTATGTGGACTATTCAGTCTCTGCGGCAGCGATCCTCCGAAACTCGGACGGTTCATCGCGTGGGCTCGCCAGGTAGTCGGCTGCGGAGCGGCGCATGACCGCCGCACGAGCAATCAGCGGGATCGCAGTCCTCTGACTGCGTCAACAGCTGTCGTTTACAGCCAAGTCCTCACTCCGTCAGCCTGCCGCACCGGCTGCTACCCCGCGAGGAGCCGGCCGGGTGCGCTCGCGGCCGCGCGGCACCATCGGTCCACAGTGGACACGGCGACGGTTTTCACAGCGGACTCGACGACGTGCGCCGCCAGCCCTCGGACAAGCGGATGGGCGAACAGGTCGAGCACGGTGAGCTCGGAGGCGCGATTCGCACGCAGCTCGCGATGTGCCCGGACCATGAGCAACGAGGTGGCGCCCAGTTCGAAGGACGTCCGGGCCCGATCCAGCCCTTCCGCCGAGCATCTCCGCCACCGCGGCCTCTACCGCCGCTTCACCTGCCGGGCCGAAGTACACCACGCGCGGTGGTGAGGGTTATCCCCCTGATCTCGCTCACGCCCGCCGTGTTCCAGCCCCGATGCCGCAAGATGATCGTCGACCGGACAGAGCACGAACGGTGCCACCCGGTCACCAGCAGGCGGCATCGCGGTCAGCCAGGTTCCGTCGTGGGCGGTGCGCCCACCGAACCGGGAGAACCAGGCAGGCCGTGCCGGCTCCAACGGCACCGGAGGAAGCAGACACGATGGCGACAGAACACCAGAACACCGGTGTTGCCGCGGAGCGCTCCGATGAGCCCGCCTCCCAGGCGCTGGCGGCTGCGCCCAGGCGCCCCTGGTACGGACGGTTGCACCGCAGCAGCGCGGCAATCGGCCTCGGCACCACGTTGGCGACCGTCGCCGGGATGGTGATCACCTTCTGCGGTCCGGAGGCCGGCGAAGCCGTCCTCGAGTCTCCCGCGGAGGTGGCCGACGGCTGGTTCATGGCCGCCCCCTCGCTGCCAGATCCGTCGTCCACGAGCGAGACGCCGCCATCGACCGCAACGGCGATGGCACCTTCACCTGAACCTCTGGCGAACAAGGGACCGATCGCAGCCGCGTCACCGCTCTTGGTCGGCCCGCGGCCCGCACAGCTTCCGACCACCATTGGGCCCAAGCCGGCGATCCCCGCCAAGACCGCCCCCGTTCCCCCACCGGCCAAGCCCGCCCCCGTCACCTACTCGGCCACGGCGGGGCCCGCCTGCGGCGGTTCGACGCAGTTCATCCGCTACGGCGAGTACCAGGACGGAAACAAGGGCTGGATCAACCACGGCGGCGGTTGCGGCTCGGGGTTCGTGTCGGTACCGATGTCCGGAAACTCGCAGAGCGAGGATCCGAGGGCGTACACCCTGTGGAACTTCACCACCGGACCGGTCGCCAGCGGCTCGTGCGCGGTCTCGGTCTACGTGCCCAACGGCGACCTCGTCGCGGTGGGCGGTGATCCCACCTACTACCGGGTCTTCGAGCGTTTCGGCGGTGCGATGATCGGCTCGTTCCAGGTGAGGCAGGTCGCCCAGCGAGGCCAGTGGCTCCGGGTGGGCACGTACCGCATCACCGGCGGCAGGCTCTCGATCCAGATGATCAACACCGGGGTGAACTGGAACAGCCAGGGCGCCACCTGGGCGCACCACGCGGCAGCCGCCATCAGGGCCGACTGCACTGTCTGAGCGGATCCTCCCGGCCGGTGAGGTCAGCGGCCGGCGCCAGGCTCCTCAGCACTTCCGGCAAAACAGAGCGTGACCGCGCTCTCACTCAGAATTGCTCGGAATCCCCTGCTGGAACCTTTCAGTGGCCCGCAGTGACGATAAGATCACAACTAGTCGTCGAAAGGGAGATGGTGAAGCTGGTCGTCGTCACGATCGTGTTGGCCCTCATCGGGGTGCTCACCCCGGTCGGCCACGCGGTCACCGACTGTGCGACCGCGCCGAGGAAGAGCTCCTCCCAGAGCCAGCACGACCCGGTCAAGCACGAACCCAAGAAGGAAGACCCGCCTCGCCAGACCGGTGAGAAGAACGAAGCTCTGCGGCAGGTGCCATCCCGGCGCGCCGTGCCGCCGCGGCCCACCCGGTCGTGGACCCGCGTGTCACCACCCCCTTCCGCTGCCGGACCAGCCGTGCTCGACGACATCGACCGCGTCGAGCACCTCAGCAGGCTGGCCAGACCCGCTGTGCTGCAGGTGTTCCGGAACTGATCGGCACGCTCGCCGACAACCGAACACCTGAACATCACAGTGAGGAACTCATGGACTTCCGTCGCTTGATCGAGCGCGCCCGCGAACACGCCACCACCCGTCCGAAGTCCGTCGGGCAACAGCTCGCGACCGGTCAGCAGCCCACCGTTCTGTTCATCACCTGCGCGGACTCCCGCATCGTGACCTCCGCGATCACGGGCGCGGAGCCCGGCAGCGTCTTCGAACTGCGCACGGCGGGCAACGTCATCCCCGAGTACCGGCTGGAGGCGCCGTCCAGCGAGATGGCGACGATCGAGTTCGCGGTCGTGCAGCTCGGGGTGTCCGAGGTGATCGTGTGCGGGCACTCGCACTGCGGTGCGGTGAGCGCGTTGCACGGCGCGGACATCGGGCACCTGCCCGCGATGCGCCGGTGGCTCTCGCGGCACGCCAGGACGGGCGCGAGCGCAGCGGACCCGGCGTTGCGCGAGGAAGGCAAGCAGCACGTGCTGGAACAGCTGCGGAAGCTCGAGACCTACCCGTTCGTCCGCTACCGCGCGATGACCGGAGATCTCCGCGTGCACGGCTGGTTCTACGACATCGAGACCGCTGAGGTCCTGACGTCGGCGACCGCGTCCTTCCAGCCGCTGTGAGGTCGGAGATGACCGCGTTGACCCAGCACACCGACAACCAGGGCAATTCCCTCGGCACCCGAACCACCTGGCGGCAGACCTTCGGCAGGGACTTCACTGCCTCGCTCGTCGTCTTCCTGGTGGCACTGCCGCTGTGCGTCGGCGTCGCGGTGGCGTCCGGCGTACCCGCCGAGCTCGGCATCGTCACGGGCATCGTCGGCGGCATCGTCGTCGGCCTGCTGCCCGGCAGCACCATGCAGGTCAGCGGTCCCGCTGCCGGACTCACCGTGCTCGTCGCGGACACCGTCGCCGAGCACGGCATCGCCGCGCTCGGCGTCATCGTGCTAGGTGCCGGACTGCTGCAGATCCTGCTCGGCGTCCTGCGCTGCGGTACGTGGTTCCGCGCGATCTCGCCCGCGGTGGTGCAGGGCATGCTGGCAGGCATCGGCCTCGTGCTGATCGTCGGCCAGCTCTACCCGCTCATGGGCGGCTCCCAGCCGAGCGGCACCTGGGCGAAGCTGGCGGGCTTACCGGAGCTGATCGTGCGGGCGCTCACCACGCCGGCAGGCCTGACGGCGCTGGGCGTCGGTGTGCTCACCATCATCGTGTCCGTGCTCTGGCAACGCACTCCGCCGCGCCTGAGTGTCCTGCCTGGTGTCCTCGTCGGCGTGGTCGTGGCCACCGCGGTGTCCGTCATGGCGGGCTTCGACCTGCACCGCATCGAGGTGGGCAGCCTCCACGACGAGCTGCACCTGCCCGACCTCTCGCTCCTCAACGCGGGCGTGCTGGGCGCGGCGGTGGTGTTCGCCCTGGTGTCGTCGGCGGAAAGCCTTTTCAGCGCCACCGCGGTCGACCGCATGCACAGCGGTCCTCGAACCAGGTACAACACCGAACTCATCGCACAGGGCGCGGGTAACACGGTCTGCGGCCTGCTCGGCGCGCTGCCGATGACGGCCGTGATCGTCCGCAGTGCGGCCAACGTGCAGGCCGGCGCCCAGACGAAGGCGTCGCGCGTGCTGCACGGCGTGTGGCTGCTGCTGTTCGTGGCCCTGCTGCCTGGAGTGCTCGGACTGATCCCCAGCGCGGTGCTCGCCGCCCTGCTGGTGCACTCCGGGTGGAAGCTGCTCGGCCTCAAGGGTGTGGCCGGCATGCTGCGCACGGATCGCGCCGAGGCCGCGATCCTCGTGCTCACCGCGGGCCTGATCGTGGCCACCGACCTGCTCACCGGCACGGTTGCCGGCCTGCTCGCCGCGGTGATCAAGACAGCGTGGGACGTCTCGCACCTCTCGGTGACCGTGACTCCCCAGGATGACGACGACGAGGTCGTCGTACTGCGCGGCAACGCGACGTTCCTGCGACTGCCGCGATTGCTCGCGGTGCTGGAAGGCCTGCCGCTGACCAAGCACGTGCGGCTCGACCTCACCGGTTTGCGGCACCTCGACCAGGCGTGCCAGCAGGCCATCGACAACTGGGCCTCCCGCCACCGCGAGGCGGGCCTGGACGTAGACGTGATCCGCAGACCCTGACCGACCCTTTTCGGCACGAAAGCACGTTCGGGCAATGGCTGCCCGGACGTGCTTCTCGCCCCTGAGGATCATCGGATCCGGCATGGGAAAGTCGAGCCGTCCCGCTGCGAACCGAATCAACTCGCGGTGACGTACCAGCTCGACGTGCACAACCGGCTCAGCGTCGGCTACCGCGCGGAAACCGACGCGCCGACGGTGCTGAACCTGACCAACCACACCTACACCTCCAACGGCCGCCACGCACCACGCCACAACACCGGACCCCGTCAGCCCTCCGGGCGAAGCGACGACAGCGAAGAGTGACCGCGAGGTGCGCGTTGCGCGGAACAGCGTCCACGAGAAGAGGAAAACCGTCCGAAGTGGACGGACCAGGGCGCGCGCGCCGCTAGCATCCGGCCATGATCTCCACGATCGCGAA
>JAVXWK010000550.1:0-3473 GCA_032230575.1 Pseudonocardiales bacterium
GGAGTGCGGGGTGTCCTCGGCGGGCTTGAGCACGACCGTGTTGCCCCACGCCAGCGCGGGCGCGACCTTCCACGTCTCCAGCATCAGCGGGTAGTTCCACGGCGCGATCGCGGCGACGACACCGGCGGGCGCGTGCTGCACGTAGGTGTGGAAACCGTTGGCGTTCGGCAGGTGCTGCGACTCCGAGAGGCGGGCGTGGTCGGCGAAGAAGCGGAAGTTGAGCGCCGAGCGCGGCACGTCCTTGGTCTTCGCGGCGGTGACCGGCTTGCCCATGTCACGGGTGTCGGCCAGCGCCAGGTCCTCGTTGTGCTGGTCCATCAGGTCCGCGAGCCGGTGGAGGAGCTTTCCGCGCTCGTCGAACGACATCCGCGGCCACGGGCCCTCGTCGAACGCCTTGCGCGCGGCCCTCACAGCCTCGTCGGCTTCCCGGGCGCCGCCGAGTGCGACCGTGGCGTAGGCCTCCTGCGTGTACGGGTCGATGTCGTCGAACGTGGCGCCGTCGGCCGAGCCGGCCTCGGCGCCACCGATCACGTGCTTGATGCTCTTCATCGTTCCAACTCCCGTTCCAGTAGCGTTTTCCCGCCCGCGGACCAGAACTGGGGCGGAACTTCGGTCACCAGCACGCGGATCTGCTCGTCCCGGACGCCGAAGCTGTCGCGGACCGCCTCGTGGACGGCTTGCAGGCCCTTGCGCAACGTCTCGGCGTCGCGTCCCTGGGCCACTTCGATGTGCACGATCGGCATTCAGCACCCCACCATCAGCCGGCCGAGACCGGCGAACTCGACGGAGACGGGCGCCTCCGACGTGAGCGGCACGGCGTCGGTCACGCCGCCGGTGAGCACGATCCAGCCCGCCTCGATCCGCTTTCCCCTGCGTGCCAACGTGTTCGCGGCCAACGCCAGTGCTTCGGCGGGGTGGCCCTGCACGGCGGCACCGGTCGCGGTGTACACGACGGACCCGCCGGACGAGAGCACGCAGCCTTCGAGTGCGAGGTCGAGATCGCCGGGGTCGCGGCCGATGCTCCCGGTCACGAACGCGCCCGAGGAAGCGTTGTCCGCCACCACATCGGGGAGGGTGAAGCGGAAGTCGCGGTACCGGCTGTCGATGATCTCCAACCCTGCGAAGACTTTCTCCACCGCGCAGATGGCGGTGGCGGCCGTGACACCGGGGCCGGAGAGCGCGCGGCCCATCACGAACGCGATCTCCGGCTCGACGCGCGGGTGGATCAGCTTGTTGGCCGGAACGGGAACACCGAGGGGGAGCACCATCGCGTCGGTCAGCCATGCCACGAGCGGCGAGTCGACGTTCATGCGCTGCTGCTTGGCGCGTGAGGTGAGGCCGAGCTTGACGCCGATCAGCGTCTCGCCACGGGCCAGCCGGAGGCGGAGGGTCTCGTCCTGGACGGCGTACGCGGTGTCGAGGTCGAGCTCGGGCCAGGTGTCGCTGAGCGGTTCGCCGTCGATGCGGTCGTCCTCGCGCCGCAGCAGCTCCTCCGCGGCGCGTTCGACGGTCCAGGTCAGGGTTTTCACGTGGTGGCTCCAGCGAGTGCACGGGTGCGGGGGAACGCGGCGACCGCGACCGCACCGAGCACGGCGACCGCGGCGAAGAGGTAGAAGTTCCAGGTGGCGCCGAGGCTGGAGTCGATGATCAGACCGCCGACCGTCGGGCCGAGGATCGCGCCGAGCCTGCCGACACCGAGCGCCCAGCCGATGCCCGTCGCCCGCACGTTCGCCGGGTAGGACCTGGTCACGTGGGCGTTGATCAGGTGCATCGTGCCGATCGTCCCGTAGCCGGAGAGCGCCACCAGGACGTAGATGGCGACCTGGCCGGGGTTGCTGCTCAACGCGGCGGCGCAGATGGCAGCGAGGGTGAACGAGCCGAGGATGACCGGCTTCGCGCCGTGCTTGTCCGACAGGCGGCCACCGAGCAGCGCGCCGAACACCGAGCCGAGGTTGAACACCAGCAGGAAGCTCAGCGCGGACCCGAGCGGGTAACCGGAAGCGCGCATGATCTCCGGCAGCCAGGTGTTCAGGCCGTAGACCAGCAGCAGGCCGCAGAACGACGCGACCCAGAACAGGATCGTGCGGCGCAGGTACGGCTTCTGGACCAGGGTGCGCACACCGCCGCTGTGCTCGGACGGCGCCGGAACCGGGACGCCGATCCGTGCCGCGAGGGCCTTCGCCTCGTCGTGGCGGCCGCGGGACACCAGGTACTCGAGCGACTCCGGCAGGTAGCGGAACGCAAGGGGGAGAACGAGGATCAGTGGCGCGGCACCGATCAGGTACATGATCCGCCAGCCCGCGGTGGGCAGCAGCGGGATGGCCAGCGTCGCGGCCAGGATGCCGCCGATCGCGTACCCGGACTGCATTGCGGCGTAGGTGAAAGCGCGGTGCTTCTCGGCCGCGTACTCGATCGTGAGCGTGGCGGCGGTCGGCATCAGGCCACCGAGGCCGATGCCGGCGAGGAACCGCAGCACCAGGAACGCGTCCGGGTTGGGAGCTGCCGCGGCGGCCGCCATCAGCACCGAGAACCAGGCGACGCTGATGAGGAACGTCTTGCGGCGGCCCCATCGGTCGGTGAGCATGCCGACGAGCAACGCGCCGATGAGCATGCCGAGCAACGCGGCACTGCCGATGGTGCCGGCCTGCGCGGCGCTGATGCCCCACTCGTCGCGCAGGGCCTTGATGGTGGTGCCGTAGACCACCAGGTCGTAGCCGTCGAAAGCGAGGGCGAGACCGCATAAGACGATGATCAGCAGACGCATGACGGTGTCCTTCAGGCGGTGAGGGGACGACGAATCTGGGGCTGGGTCTGCACGCGCTGGGTGGGCCCGTGCCACATGTCGATCGCGTCCGGCTCGGCGGGGTCGAAGACCCGCGGCACCCAGTCGTCGTCGAGCTCGCGAACGCCGTAGGAGTACTCGTACGTGAGGCCTTCCGGCCCCTTGAAGTAGACGAAGACGGCGGTGGACTGCGGGTGCCTGCCCGGCCCCATCTCGATCTCCACGCCCCGCGCCTGCAGGAACCGCCAGTTGCGCATCACGTCGTCGAGCGAATCGACCTGGAAGTTGATGTGGCACAACCCGGGCTCGCTACCGCGGAACACCGCGAGTTTGTGGTGCACCGGGTCGAACCGCATCAGGCACGCCCAGTCGCCGATCCAGTCGGACACCTTGACGTTGAACAACTTCGACCAGAACGCGTAGGCCTGCTTGACGTCCGGGGCGTCGAAGCAGATGTGGCCGAACTCGGTGATGCCGGCCGTGCGTCCGAAGTGGACCGGACGGGCCAGCCGCACCTGGCCGTGCACCAGCTCGATGCGGTTGCCGAACGGGTCGTCGAACGCGATGAAGTCCTCTACCCGGCGCGAGCGGGCTTGTTTCGGTGTGCCACGAGCGACTTTCACGCCCGCCGCTTCGAGTTCCTGCTCGGCTGCTTCGAGCTCGCCGGGACCTTTGAGGGCGAACGCGGAGG
>JAVXWK010000559.1:0-5143 GCA_032230575.1 Pseudonocardiales bacterium
CAGCGCATTCGTGTAGTTGTGAACGGCATCGATGGCCGGCAGGGCGATCGGCTGCTCGCTGCCCAGTTCGCTGCCCCGCAGAGCGGTGCCGAACAGAGCGGTGCCGCGCTCACGGCCCAGCAATGCCACTGGCTTCAGGGCAGACTGCTGCCACATGGCCTGGGCGGACGCGGGCGTGCAGAGGCCCTCGGACACGGGGAGGCCGAGTGCGAACGAAGTCAGGTTGAGCTTCACAACGGCCACCTCCTCCAAGAGAGCTCTGCTTCGAGAGCCAGTAGTAGTTCTTCTTCCCCAGACGGGTCCTCCGGACCCGGCATGAGCAGGTTATGACCCCGTCCCACGGGCTCGCAACCTATTTAACGAAACTTGTCCCGATCAGGTGGCGGAGTACCCGACACCGGCTCGGACCAGCCCCAACACGTCGTCACCGAACTTATCAAGCTTCGAGGCACCGATGCCCGAGATCGCGACAAGTCCGGCCGAATCCGTGGGTCGCTGCTCCGCGATCGCCATCAGCGTGGCGTCGGTGAAGACGACGTACGCGGGCACCTTGAGCTCCCGCGCCCGCCCGGCCCGCCACTGACGCAGCGACTCGAGCAGCTCTTCGTCCACATCGGACGGGCAGGACCTGCATCGGCCGAGCTTGACGGCCTGCGCTTCGACCAAGGTCGACGCGCACACCCGGCAGGTCGGCTTCTCCTTCTTCATCAGAGGAGGCCGCTGGGCGCCAGCAGATACTCGGGCGGCCGGGTGGTTCTCCGGCACGAGGCTGTAGAGGAACCGGGACCGGCGGCGGTATTTGCGCCCTCCAGCCGCGCGCGACAACGCCCACGACAGCCAGAGGTGCTCACGCGCGCGCGTCACGCCTACATACAGAAGGCGGCGTTCTTCTTCGATCTTCGCGTCGTCGCCGTCCGCGTACTGGATCGGCATCGTGCCCTCGACCAGGCCGACGAGGAACACGGCGTCCCACTCCAGGCCCTTCGACGCGTGCAGCGACGCGAGCGTCACGCCCTCGACGGTCGGCGGGTGCTGCGCCTCGGCCCGCACGTCCAGCTCGACGCAGAACCGCGGCAGATCAGCCTCTGGCGCGGAAACGGCGAACTCCTCGGCGAGCTCGACCAGCGCGAGCAACGACTCCCAACGGTCCCGCGCGGAACCACCGGCCGGCGGCTCGTCGGTGAGGCCGACCTTGCCGAGCGCCGAGCGGACGACCTCTGGCAGCGAACCGGAGACGTCGCCGGCCGCGCGCAACGTGATCATGGCCTGGCGCACCTCGGCGCGCTCGAAGAACCGTTCGCCGCCGCGCACCAGGTACGGGATGCCGAGCGACGCGAGCGCCTGCTCGTACACCTCGGACTGCGCGTTGACCCGGTAGAGGATCGCGATCTCGGAGGCGGCGACGCCTTCGTCCAGCAACGTCTTGATGCGCCCTGCGACCGCGTCCGCCTCGGCGGGCTCGTCGTCGAACTCGTGGAACCGCGGCTGAGGACCCTCCGGCCGCTGCCCGATCAGCTGCAGCCGCGACCCGGCAGGACGCCCGCGCGCCCACTTGATCACGTCGTTGGCCAGTGCCACGACCTGCGGCGTCGACCGGTAGTCGCGTTCCAGCCGCACGACGACGGCCTCGGGGAACCGGCGTCCGAAGTTGAGCAGCGGCTGCGGCGAGGCTCCGGCGAAGGAGTAGATGGTCTGGTTCGCGTCGCCGACGACGGTCAGGTCGTCGCGGCCGCCGAGCCACGCGTCGAGCACGCGCTGCTGCAACGGCGTCACGTCCTGGTACTCGTCGACGACGAAGCAGCGGTAGCGGTCGCGGAACTCCTGCGCGACCTCCAGGTTGTCCTCCAACGCGGCGGCGGTGTGCAGCAGCAGATCGTCGAAGTCGAGCAGCTGCGCCTCGTTCTTGAGCTGCTCGTACATCGCGTAGAGCTTCATGATCTGCTCGGCGGGCGCGGGGATGTCGCGCGCGGCCCTGGCGGCGGCCACCGGGTACGCGTCCGGCGTGAGCAGCGACGACTTCGCCCACTCGATCTCACCGGTGAGGTCGCGCAGCGCGTCGGCCTCGGTCGGCATCCCCAGCCTCGACGCGGCGCGGCCGACGACGCGGATCTTCTGGTCGATCAGGTCCCAGCGCGGGCCACCGACGACCCGTGGCCAGAAGTAGCGCAACTGGCGGGACGCGGCGGCGTGGAACGTCACGGCCTGTGCGCCGTGCACGTCCAATGAACGCAGGCGGGTGCGCATCTCCCCCGCGGCGCGCTTGGTGAACGTGACGGCGAGGACCTGCGTCGGAGCGACGTGACCGCGTTGGCACAGGTAGGCGATGCGGTGCGTGATGGTGCGCGTTTTTCCGGTACCGGCTCCCGCGAGCACGCAGACCGGGCCGCGCGGTGCTTCCACCGCTGCGCGCTGTTCCGGATCAAGACCCTCCAGCAACGCCTCCATGCCCGGCAGTCTCGCACGAGGCGCGCGGGTGTTGAGCCAGGCTGCCGCTGTGTCCGATTTTTCCGGGGACGTATCCTGATGGGCATGGCAGGCAAGCAGGACAAAGCGGCGGCGAAGGAAGCGGCGAAGGTTCGCCGCGCGGCTTCACGCGAACGGCGCAAGCAGATCTTCGAGGCGTTCAAGATGCAGCGCCGCGAGGACAAGGCGCTGATTCCGCTGATGCTGGGGGCGATCCTCGGCGTCACCGCGATCGCCGTGGTCCTGGGCCTGGTCTTCAACGCGGTCTGGATGTTCGTGCCGCTGGGCGTCGCGATCGGCGCGCTGCTGGCCGTGATCATCTTCGGCCGCCGCGTGCAGAGCAACGTCTTCCGCAAGGCCGACGGCCAGCCCGGCGCCGGTGCCTGGGCGCTGGAGAACCTGCGCGGCCGCTGGCGCGTGACGCCGGCCGTCGCGGGCACCACCCAGCTCGACGCCGTGCACCGCGTGCTCGGCCGTCCGGGCGTCGTGCTCGTCGCCGAGGGCGCTCCGCAGCGGGTGAAGCCGCTCCTCGCGCAGGAGAAGAAGCGCATCTCGCGCGTCATCGGCGAGACCCCGATCTACGACTTCATCATCGGCTCCGACGAGGGCCAGGTCCCGCTGAAGAAGCTGCAGTCGAAGCTGATGAAGCTGCCGCGCAACATCACGACCGCCCAGGTCGACGCGCTGGAGACCCGTCTCGCCGCGCTGTCCAGCCGTGGCGCCGCACTGCCCAAGGGCCCGATGCCCGCCGGCGCGAAGATGCGCAACGTCCAGCGCGCGATGCGCCGCCGCGGCTGAGACCACTCCCCCTGCCCTGAATTCGTGATGAGGCCCGCCGCACACCTCGTGCGGCGGGCCTCATCACGTGTTCGAGCTAGCGGACCTTGATGACGACGGTGCCCGCCGCCTTGTCGTGCAGGCATCGTCCGTCCGCGTCCCAGACCAGCGCCGGGATCAGCGGGAAGATCAGGATCGTCCGCAGCAGCGCGCGGGGCAGGTGCACGAACGTCTTGCCGTCGATGCGCGCGACCCGCAGCCCGAGCAGCGCGTGCCCCGGCGTGAACCCGAAGTACGCCACCGCCACGACGGTGATGACGAACCAGGCCAGCAGGCTCCAGTTCTTCGGCAGGTCCGGCCGCGTGAACACGGCCGCGACACCGGCCGAGAGCAGGAAGTCGACGAAGATGGCGGCCGTGCGCCGTCCGATGGACGCGATGGAGCCCGGCCCCTTCTCGGGGAAGCCGTGACGCTCACCACGCCAGCGCTGCCCAGAACTGTCGGGCGCAGCGCCGTCGTTCGACTCGGCACCCGGCTCGAGCACCGAGCGGGGTCCTGACAGCCACGAACCGGTCCACCTGCTCACCCCACCAGAGTAAAGCCGTGCTCAACGGGTGAGGACCGGCGGGCCGCCTTGCCCGGTTGGGCGGCCCCGTTAACACTGGCGAAACATCCGAGTGACGGACGGGCAACACCGGCCGCATACGGTCGCTCGCGATGACCAGCCGTTGTCCATAGTCAAGGAGTCGACGAGGGTGTTCAAGAATTCCGACGAGGTGCTGAAGTTCATCACCGACGAGGGCGTCAAGTTCGTCGACGTGCGGTTCAGCGACCTGCCCGGCGTGATGCAGCACTTCACGCTGCCGGCCAAGGCGTTCGACGCCGACGCGATCGAAGAGGGTCTTGCCTTCGACGGCTCCTCCGTCCGCGGCTTCCAGTCGATCCACGAGTCGGACATGCTTCTGCTGCCCGACCTCTACACCGCGCGCCTCGACCCGTTCCGCATCGAGAAGACGCTGATCGTCAACTTCTTCGTGCACGACCCGTTCACGCGTGAGGCGTACAGCCGCGACCCGCGCAACATCGCGCGCAAGGCCGAGCAGTACATCACCGACTCGGGCATCGCCGACACCGCGTACTTCGGTGCCGAGGCCGAGTTCTACATCTTCGACTCGATCCAGTTCGACACCACGGCGAACGGGGCGTTCCACAAGATCGACTCCGAGTCCGGCTGGTGGAACACCGGCCGTGACGAAGAGGGCGGCAACCTCGGCTACAAGGTCAAGTACAAGGGTGGCTACTTCCCCGTCACGCCGACCGACCACTACGCGGACCTCCGCGACCAGATGGTCCTCAACATGGAGGCGAACGGCTTCTCGGTCGAGCGCGCCCACCACGAGGTCGGCACCGCGGGCCAGGCGGAGATCAACTACCGCTTCAACACGCTGCTGCACGCCGCCGACGACCTGATGCTGTTCAAGTACATCATCAAGAACACCGCGTGGCAGGCCGGCAAGACCGTCACCTTCATGCCGAAGCCCCTCTTCGGCGACAACGGCTCGGGCATGCACACCCACCAGTCGCTGTGGAAGGACGGCGCGCCGCTGTTCCACGACGAGAGCGGCTACGCGGGCCTGTCCGACACCGCCCGGCACTACATCGGCGGCATCCTGCACCATGCGCCGTCCCTGCTGGCGTTCACCAACCCCACGGTGAACTCCTACAAGCGTCTGGTTCCGGGCTACGAGGCTCCGATCAACCTGGTCTACAGCCAGCGCAACCGCTCGGCCGCCGTGCGTATCCCGATCACCGGCAACAACCCGAAGGCCAAACGTCTCGAGTTCCGCGCGCCGGACAGCTCGGGCAACCCCTACCTGGCTTTCGCGGCGATGATGATGGCCGG
>JAVXWK010000562.1:0-10805 GCA_032230575.1 Pseudonocardiales bacterium
CGAGCACGCCCGCAGCACCGTCACCGTCTTCTTCATTAGTCAGAACCGGCCATCAGGCGGAGCAGGTCGCGCAAGGCGTGACGCTGGTCCGCGTCGAGGTCGGCGAGCGGGTCGCGGGCGAAGCGCAGACGATCGCGGAGATCCTTCGCCACGACCGCGCCGTCGTCCGTCGTGACGAGGAGCTTGGCGCGATCAAGGACATCAGCGAGCTCGCCGCCGACGACTACCGCAGGCACGATCCCCGGTTCCAGGGCGAGAACCTGCGCCGGAACCTGCGTCTGGCCGACCGGGTGCGCGCCGTGGCCGCCGAGGCCGGTGTTACGCCCACCCAGCTCGCACTGGCCTGGCTGCTGCACCAGGGTGATGACATCGTCCCCATCCCCGGCACCAAGCGCGTGACCTACCTGGAGGAGAACGCGGCGGCCGCCGACATCGAGCTCACCGCGGACCAGCTCGCCGAGATCGAGGCAGCGCTCGCGCCCGGTGCCGCGGCCGGTCTCCGCTATCCCGAACAGCTCATGGACCGCGTCGACAACTGAGGCAGCGGCCGATCCATGGATCGGAGTACCGCCAACTCAAGATCACCGAGCTCACGGCGGACGCGAACAGCTGCGGCGCCGTGGAATCAACCGCTTAGTCGACCGGGAGTCCCCAGGGGCGGCGGTCCAGCTCCACCCAGCCGCCACCCTGGGCCAGCGCAGCGCGCACACCTGCCACGTGGTCAGCGAACGACGCGAGGTCGCCGTGCAGCAGTTCGGCGCGTTCGACGTCCAACGGGTGCGTGTCGTCGTGCCACAGGTCGACCGGGAACGACGCCACGAACGACATGGACTGCAGGAGCTGCAAGAGGGCCAGCGACGGCTGGGAGGACTCGGCGAGGTACGAGCGGCGGATGTCCTCGCACGCCGCCAGCAGGTCGCGGACCTGGCGGATGGCGTCGGCGGGGGTGCCGTCCCACGACGGGTCCGGGTACACGCGGTCGCTCAGCTCCAGCCACAGCCGCCATCCAGCGGCCAGCTCGGCGTCATCTGCAGGAAACCACGTGCCCATGGCATCCACTGTGCCCGTGGCACCGAGCAGGAGTCTCGTGACGATGACGCACGCCACGGCAACCATCGAGTGATGTGTGCGTCTTGAAGCGCATGACGCAGATGTGGCAAGGGCGAACCGTGCTGCTGAGTCTCGTGGTGGGGCTCGCGACCGGCGTGCTGCTGACCGTGCTCGCGGTGCCGGCGCTCAAGTACGAGATCGCCGACCACGCCAACCTCGCCACCCGCATCCTGGCCTACGGCTTCCTGCTCGTGCCCATCGCCGTGTTCACGGTCCTCAAGAGCCCGTGCCCGGTCACACACACGACCGGGCTCGTGGCCGGGGCGACCGCGGTGCTCGCGACGGCGGCGCGGACGTACACCGGCACGCCCGTGCCGTACATGTGGCTCGCGGCGGCGACCCTGTTCGGGTGCGCCGCCGCGAGGATCATGAAGAACGAACGGGCTACCGCTACGCCCTGACCTTCTCCGGCTCATCGGAGGAGTCCGAGTTGAGCGAGTCGAGCAGGATGTCGCGCTCGGTCGACGGCTCCTTCTTCAGGAAGCCGATCGTCAGGTAGAGCACCAGCGACAGCAGCAGCGGCCACGACACGAGCACGCCCTTGGTGACCCAGGCGGCCTTGTTCATCTGCTCGATGTACAGGAACGCCCAGATGCCGAGGCCGCCGATCACCGAGGCCATCGCCGCGGTCGAACCGACCTTGCGGAACCACGGCAGCAGGCCGAGCATCAACGGGATCGCGATCGGGCCCATCGTGGCGGCGACCAGGTCGACCACCACCTTGAGCACGAAGCCCTGGCCACCTGAGGCGATCGCGATGATCATGCTGGCGCCGATGAAGGTGAACGTCGTGATGCGGGCCAGCAGCAGCTGGTTGTCCGCCGTGAACGTCTTCACCTTCTTCCAGAGGTGGGGCAGCATGTCGCGGTTGATGACGGCGGCGATGACGTTCGCGTCCGACGACACCATGGCCATGGTGTGCGAGAAGAAGCCCGCCAGGACCAGACCGATCATGCCCGCGGGCAGCATCTGCTTGCCCATCTCGATGTACGCGTTCTCCGCCTGCGCTCCTTCGAGGCCCGGCACGATCAGCGGCGCCGCCCACATCGGGAAGAACAGGACGAGCGGCCACACGAGCCACAGCGCGGACGACAGCAGTGCCGAGCGCTTGGCCGCGAAGCCGGACGGCGCGGCCATGTAGCGCTGCGCCAGGTTCCACATGCCGCCGTTGTACTCGAGCGTCTTGATCAGGAAGAGCGCCATGAGGAACGCCGACGTGTAGGGGCCGGCCAGCGGGTCGCTGTGGCTCTCCGGGAGCTTGTCCCAGATCGTCGCGGGGAAGTCCCAGCCGAGGCGACCGGCGACGGCGAAGAACATCGCGAAGCCCGCGGCCGCCTGGATGACGAACTGGCCGAAGTCGGTGAGCGCGTCGGCCCAGAGACCGCCGAGCACCGAGTAGACCATCGTGACCAGGCCGATGATGATGATGCCCCAGGTGATCGGGACACCCGCGAAACCGCGCAGCAGGATCGAGACGGCCGCCCACTTGGCGGCGATGTCGACGACCTTCAGCAACGCACCCGCGTAGGCCATCACCTGCTGGGTCGGCAGGTTGTAGCGCTTGGCCAGGTACTCGAGCGGCGACTTGACGTCGTGCTTCGCCCGCAACCGGTTCCACCTCGGCGCGAACAGGAACGCACCGATGCCGACGCCGATGCCGATCGTCAGCGACCACCACACGTAGACCGTGAGGCCGAGCCGGTACGCCTCAGACGCGAACGCGACGAACATGACCGCGCTGTAGCCGGACATGTGGTGCGAGATTCCGGACAACCACCACGGCATCTTGCCGCCTGCCGTGAAGAAGTCGGCGATGTTGTGGACCCGCCCGCGCGACCAGAGTCCGATCCCGACCATCACGAAGAAATAGCCGACGACCACGACCCAATCGAGGGTGCCCATGTGACCTCCTTGCGTGCACACACGTGTGCCCGCGAGAGCACCAGGCCTCATGGCGGCGGAACCTGGCACATCCGCACGGGATATGTGACGTAGGTCTTACGAGACTGTTGCCCCGTGACGGAAGACCTTCGGCGGTCTTGAATCACATTCGTGACCCTTGTTCATCCACGTGAACCTGCTATTCCGCGTCACACGTCCAGGGGAACCACGTCTCACCTCCAGAAGCACGAACGGAGGTGTTGATGCTCCCGCCCAGCCGGCCTGCCCCCGGTGTCGCGCTGATCGACCCCGTGCCGCTGTACCGCGAAGGCCTGTCCGCGCTGGTCAAGCGGACCGCCGGCCTGCGCTGGCTCGGCTCGACGGGCGACCTGCACGCCGCCGTTCGCCTGCACGAACGACTGCGCCCCGACGTGCTGCTCGTCGACTCCGTGCTCGACCCGGTCGGCCACCTGGCGCGGCTGCTGGTCGAACGCGACCCGCGTCTGCTGGTCATCGGCCTGGTTCGCGACGCCCACTCGCACGCGAACTACGTGACGAGCGCGTTAGAAGCAGGAGTCCGCGGCGTCGTGCCCCGATCCGCCCAGCCCGAGCAGATCGTCCGGGTCATCGCCGAAACCTGCCGGTCACGCGGCTACGTACACCCCGACCTGCGTCCGCGCGAACGGCCGACGCTCTCCCGGCGCGAGTACGAGGTGCTCACGCTCATCGCGGACGGCCTGGAGAACCAGCAGGTCGCCGACGAGCTCATCGTGTCCGTGGAGACCGTGCGCACCCACGTGAAGGGCATCCTCCGCAAGCTGAGCGCGCGCGACCGGACGCACGCGGTCTCGCTCGCCTACCGGTCAGGCCTGCTGATCGGCCGCCCAGCCGTGCTCGAGTAGCCCGAACACCTCGTCGGCTGCCCGCTCGCGGTCCGGCCGATCGAAGATCACGTCCCGCGCCTCCAGGGCGAACCGAGCCAACGCGACGCACCTGACGTCGTCCTCCGGCGCCCCGATGTCCGCGGCGATGACGCGCGCCAACGCCTCCTGATGGCGCATCCACATCCGGTGCGCGTACGCGCGCAACGCCGGCGTCGTGCGCACCAACCGCTGGAAGTCGACGAACAGCGGGTGGTCGGCGTGCCCCTTGGCCGCACTCACGAAATGGTCCCGCAGCGCCTGGGGGATCGACTTGCCCGCCAGGCGGTCGCGCACCGCGCCGAGCAGCGCGGACTCCTGCTCCTCGTCCTCGTCGAAGAGCAGCGACTCCTTGCTCGGGAAGTGCTTGAACAGCGTCGTCACCGACACGTCCGCGCGGTCGGCGATCTCCTTCACGCCCACGTCGTCGAACCCGCGCGCCATGAACAGCTCCAGCGCCGCGTCGGCGATCGACTGGCGGGTCTGCAGCTTCTTGCGCTCACGGCGGCCGAGTTCGGTCACGACCAGGATCCTACAGTGCGAGTTGAGCCACTTCAAAAGTGTAGTCATTGTACTTTTGAAGTCGATACGCTTTCATGGGATCCATGACCACACCACGCATCGCCATCGCAGGGGCCGGCCTCGGCGGCCTCACCTGTGCCCGCGTTCTCCAGCTGCACGGCTTCGAGAACGTCACCGTCTTCGAGCGGGAAAGCTCGCCGGAGGCCCGCCAGCAGGGCGGAACGATCGACCTGCACGCCGACAGCGGCCAGGAGGCCATCCGTGCCGCCGGCCTGTTCGACGAGTGGCGCGCCCTCGCCCGGTTCGAAGGCCAGGAGCAGCGCAAACTCGACCACGCCACGGCCGCGTTGATCGAGCACGAGCCGCCGGAGGGCGACTTCCGCCCGGAGATCGACCGCGGCCAGCTCCGTGGGCTCCTGCTCGACTCGCTCGCCCCCGGAACCGTCAGCTGGGGCCTCGGCATCGACTCGGCCAAACCAGGCGAGATCACGTTCCTCGACGGCTCGACCGCCGAGTTCGACCTGGTCATCGGCGCGGACGGGGCCTGGTCGCGGGTGCGCCCTGCCCTCTCACCCGCCATGCCGCAGTACACCGAGGTGATGTTCATCGAGACCCGGCACGACAACGACGCGCAGCTGCTCGACCTGACCGGCGGCGGCACGATGGTCGCCGATGACGCGGGCCTGATGCTGTGGGCGCAGCGCAACAGTGGCAATCACATTCGCGCGTACGCGTGCATGCGCGCGCGTGAAGATTGGAAGCCCTCCAACGCCGAGCTGCTGGAGTTGTACGCGGACTGGCACCCGTCGTTGCGGAGGTTCCTCGCCGGCGAACTGATCCACCGGCCGCTCTACGCGCTGCCCGTGCCGCACAAGTGGGAACACACGCCGGGCGTGACGCTGCTCGGCGACGCGGCCCACCTGATGCCGCCGCTGGGCGTCGGCGCGAACCTCGCGATGGAGGACGCCGCCGATCTCGCGCTCGCGATCGCCCGGGACGGTGTCCGAGAGGGTGTGCGGGCCTACGAATCTGTCATGTTGCCCCGCGCGATCGACGCACAGGAGCGCACGAACACGGGACTGCTCGACATGGTTCCCGAACGCCGGGTGAGCGTCTGACCGGCTCTCATGCGCGATTCAGGTCGCACGGAGGACTGTCTACTTCGCCACCAGTGGGTGGTCGCCCTTGCCGGGGTTACTGTCGAGTAATACTCTGTTGTTACCGGTCAGTAGGCGACCTCGCCGCGACCCTGAGGAGTGAGCTGACGAGATGGGCCACTACAAGAGCAACGTCCGGGATCTCGAATTCAACCTGTTCGAGGTCTTCAACGTGCAGGACCACCTCGGCAAGGGGCCGTTCGAGCAGTCCGACGAGGACACCGCGCGCGGCGTTCTGGCCGAGATGAAGACGCTGGCGGAGGGTCCCCTCGCGGACTCGTTCGCCGACGCCGACCGCAACCCGCCGAAGTACGACCCGGCGACGTTCTCGGCGACCCTGCCGGAATCGCTGAAGAAGTCGTACCAGGCGATCTGGGACGGCGAGTGGTACCGCATGTTCCTGCCTGAGGCGCTGGGCGGCTTCGGCACGCCGCCGTCGGTCGCCTGGGCCGCGTCCGAGATGATCCTCGGCGCCAACCCGCCGATCTACATGTACCTCGCGGGCCCGAGCTTCGCGACTGTCGTCTACAACAACGGCACCGAGCGCGACCAGCACTGGGCTCAGCTGATGATCGACCGCGGCTGGGGCGCCACGATGGTGCTGACCGAGCCGGACGCCGGTTCGGACGTCGGCGCCGGTCGCACCAAGGCGATCAAGCAGGACGACGGCTCCTGGCACATCGAGGGCGTGAAGCGCTTCATCACGTCCGGCGACCAGGACCTCACCGAGAACATCATGCACATGGTGCTGGCGCGTCCCGAGGGCGACGGCATCGAGGCCAAGGCGGGCACCAAGGGCCTGTCGCTGTTCCTCGTGCCGAAGTTCCACTTCGACCCGCAGACCGGTGAGCTCGGCGAGCGCAACGGCGCCTTCGTGACCAACGTCGAGCACAAGATGGGCATCAAGGCGTCCACCACGTGCGAGCTGACGTTCGGCCAGCACGGCGTCCCCGCCAAGGGCTGGCTGCTCGGCGAGGTGCACGACGGCATCGCGCAGATGTTCGACGTCATCGAGTACGCCCGCATGATGGTCGGCACCAAGGCCATCGCGACGCTGTCGACCGGCTACCTGAACGCGCTGTCCTACGCCAAGGAGCGCGTCCAGTCCGCCGACCTCACGCGGATGACGGACAAGACCGCCCCGCGCGTCACCATCACCAACCACCCGGACGTGCGCCGCAGCCTGATGCTGCAGAAGGCGTACGCCGAGGGCCTGCGCGCCGTGTACCTGTACACCGCGACGTTCCAGGACAAGGTGATGCTCGGCGGCGACGACGCCAAGCTCGCGGCCGCGGTCAACGACCTGCTGCTGCCGATCGTCAAGGGCGTCGGCTCGGAGCGCGCGTACGAGCAGCTGGCGCAGTCGCTGCAGACGCTGGGCGGCTCGGGCTTCCTGCAGGAGTACCCGATCGAGCAGTACATCCGCGACTCGAAGATCGACTCCCTGTACGAGGGCACCACGGCCATCCAGTCGCTGGACTTCTTCTTCCGGAAGATCATCCGCGACAAGGGCCAGGCGCTCGCGTTCATCAACGGCGAGATCCAGTCCTTCCTCGACAACGAGGGCGGCAACGGCCGTCTGAAGGAGGAGCGCGCGCTGCTCAAGCAGGGTCTCGAGGACCTGCAGGGCATGCTCGGCTCGCTGGTCGGCTTCCTGACTTCGTCGCAGGAGGACGTCCGCAACCTCTACAAGGTCGGCCAGAACTCGGTCCGCATGCTCATGACCGCGGGCGACGTGCTCGTCGGCTGGCTGCTGCTGCGCCAGGCCGAGGTCGCGCTGCAGAAGCTCGACGGCGCCTCCGCCAAGGACAAGTCCTTCTACGAGGGCAAGATTGCCGTGGCGTCGTTCTTCGCGAAGAACGTGCTGCCGGAGCTCACCGCCCGCCGCAAGATCGCGGAGTCCACGGACAACGCGCTGATGGACATCGACGAGAGCGTCTTCTAGGACCTGCTCTTCTCGAACAGACGACGGGTCCCCGCACCTCCTGCCCGAGGTGCGGGGACCCGTTTCTCATTGCTGTCAGCCTTTGAGCGCTCGGGCCGCCACGAAGCAGTACACGCCGAACGCGGCGATGCCCAGCGCGGTCGCGGACAGCAGGAACATGCCATAAGGCTGTGCTGCCAACGTCTTCAGCGCCTTGTCCATGCCGCCGGACTGCTCGGGGTCTGCCGTGATGGCGGCCAGTCCGATCAGGACACCGATCACGCCGTACGCGACACCCTTGCCGATCCAGCCGATCCGGCCGACGGGTTCGATCCACGACGGCGCGCGGCTCATGTCGAGGTCCTTCTCGAAGGACTTCTTGATGCCCTTGTAGACGATGACACCCGCGGTGATGATCACGCCGATCGCGATGGCGCCGACGATGAACTGCCCACCGGGCCAGGAGAGCACCTGCGCCGTGAGTTCTTGCTGCTGCTCGGTCTGGTTGCCCGCACTGCCGCTCGTCGCGTACTTGAAGGCACCGAACGCGATGCCGAGCGCGGTGATGGCGCGGGCCGCGGAACCGATGCGCTTGGAGATCCGCTTCCGCTTCTTCGGCACGTACGTGTAGCCGACGAAGGCGAGAAGCCCCTGCCACAGCGCGAAGAACACGAGTCCGATCCCGAGCGTCCACAACAGCCAGGCGCCGGCTTGGGCGATGTCGCTCAGCGCGCCCTTCGAGTCGGCCTGTTCGGAGTCGCCGAACGCGACCTGGATCGCGAGCCACGCCACCAGGACGTGCACGACCCCGTACAGCACCATTCCCACCCGCCCCAACGTCTGGACGACGGGGTGTCTTCGCGCCTCATTCGCAACAGTGGCCACGAACAGGTGAATACCCGCGCGTGGCCACTGTGAACCAGCGTTTGTGTCAGCCGCCGGGCGGTGGCTCACAGACGATCTTGTACTGCGGGTCGTAGCGGACCGTGCGCGACTCGCTGCGGGACTGGCCGGAGCGGCGGTCCTTGATCGTGCGGGTGTCCGTCACCGAGAAGCCCGGAACGCCGTTGCTCGGCGAGCACCCGGCCTTGTTGACCTTCTTCTCCTGCGGCTGGGTCGGGTTGAAGTCGCCGCTGGTGGAGCCGCTGACGTCGTAGTTCTTGGTGCCCCACAACACGATTTTGATCGTCGACGGGGTCCAGATCGTCTGGATCGCGACGCCCGTGTCGTCCGGGTTCGTGAACGCGATGTCGATCAGGCTGTTGCCGTTGGTGTCCATGAACACCGTGGCCTCGCGGCCCTTCGGGTACCGCGTGATCCAGTAGCTGTGCTCCTTGTGGCCCGCGTCCTTCATACCCGCGACGTAGGACGCGTTGTAGAGCGTGGTCGCGAACTGCGAGATGCCGCCACCGACCGCCTTGTCCGGGATGCCGTCGTTGATGATGCCCGCCTCGACGTAGCCCTGCGCGGTGCCGCGGGGGCCGGTGTGCTTGTTGAGGCTGAAGGTCTCGTGCGGTTTCACGATCGCGCCGTTGACCTTCTCGGCCACGACCCGGATGTTGACGCCCGAGGCGGCGACGAAGCCACCAGTCTGGAACTCGCCGATGACCTCCTTGATGCCCATCTTGTTCGCCTGCTCGGTGGTGACCTTCGCGGGCGTGTGCTTGTACTCGAACTTGACCTCGCGGCCGTCCGACTTCTTCAGCGTGTCGAAGTAGGGCTGCAGGTTCTTGTCCCAGTCGAGGTCCAGGCCGTCGACCGACTCCTTGACGGTCGGCTTGCCGCCCTCGAAGACGATCTCCGCGTCCTTGCCCTGCTTGACCGTGTCCTTGAGCTGCGGGCCGACGGCCTCGGCGAGCTTGTCCTTGTTCGGCTTGACGTTCAGCGTGCCGCCATCGCCCGGCTCGAACGCCAGCGTGCCGGCGATCTGCTCCGGGGTGAGGTCCGCGTCCTTGCCCTCGCCCTTGATCTTGACCGGGCCGGACACCGCGGCCTTGACGACGTCGTTGAGCGCCTTCTCGACGCCTTCCTTGGTCGTCTTGACCGGGGTGAAGTCCATCGGGACCTCGACCGGGCTGCCGGACGCCCAGTTCGAGACGACGGTGTTGACGGCCTCCTCGGCCTTCAGCTTCTGACCGTCGTGCGGCTCGACGGCGACCGGCTTGGCGCCCTCGAACTTGATGGTGCCCTCGATCGGCTCGTGGTCGACCTTCGGCCGCAGGGCCTCCAGCGCGCCGCCGACCTTCTCGTCGTCGCCCTTCGTCGCGACACCGACCTCGCGGCTGGTGAAGAACGAGGTCACGCGCGTGATCGGGCTGAGCGGCTGGCTGCCCGCACGATCGATCGTGGCGTTCCAGTCGAGCTCCAGACCCGCTGCTTTCGGGTCGAGCTCGGTGGTGATGTCGCCGGCCTTGAGCGCGACCGGCTTGCTCAGACGCGGGCCGATCTCGTCGCGGAGCTTCTTCTCGGCGTCGCTGTGGCTCAGCCCGCCGACGTCGACACCGGCCACGGTCACGCCGCGGGGCACGTTGCCGCTGGAGACCAGGATGTCGAGGCCGTAGAGCAGGCCGAACGCGCCGACGACGGCCGCGGCCACGATCAGGGCCTTCTTCTTGCTGTTCTTCGGAGCCTCGTCGTCCTCGCCCGGTTCGATCATCACGGGTCCGTAGACACCGGAGTCCTCAGGCTCCGGCAGCGGCGCCACCGGCCGCATGTACTCGGTGGCGTCCTCGCTGGCGGGAAAGCCGACGCGCGGCACAGCCGCGCTGATGGTCGGCTCGTTGTCCGGTTCCTCGGACGGCCACGCGTCGCTCGGCGCGGCGGCGCTCACGGGCGCGATCTTCGTCGTCTGCTCGGAGGCGGTGCCTCCAGCGTTGACCGGCGGCATCGCTCTCGTCTTGTCAGCGTCGTACGGCACAGCTCTCCCCGTTGCCCTGTCTCTGAACTGAGGCGGCGTATACGTGTGTAGCTATCAGGCCAAAATCACGAACCGGCGGCTCACAGGTACAGACCAGTACCGTGCTCGGTGAGCTCGCTGGCAACGGCGTGCAGATCGCGTTCCCTCATCACGAGATACGTGGCGCCTTGCACCTCGACCTCAAGCTGATCTTCCGGGTTGAACAACACCCGGTCGCCGACCTTCACGTGTCGCACGCTCGTACCCACTCCGAACACGCTGCCCCACGCCAACCGCTTGGCCATGCTGGCCGTGGCGGGGATCACGATGCCTCCGCTGGAACGCCGCTCGCCGTCCTCCGGCGAGATGCGGACCATGACGCGGTCGTACAGCAT
>JAVXWK010000570.1:0-10213 GCA_032230575.1 Pseudonocardiales bacterium
CCCGGCCGGATCATCTACGAGGACGTGGACCAGGTCGTCGTCGTGCCCGCATGACAGGTGTATCAATCTGGATTGATGTATCGTCGACACCGTGACGACGTTGCCGCTGTTCATGCGGTTGATGGCAGACCCGTTGCGCTGGCAGTTGGCGTGTGAGCTGGCCGGTGGCGACCGCCGGGTGCGCGAGCTCGTGGCCGCGGTCGGCGAGCCGCAGAACCTCGTCTCCTACCACCTGCGTCAGCTCAAGGACGCGGGTCTCGTCACCGCACGGCGGAGCAGTGCCGACGGGCGGGACACGTACTACCGCCTGGACCTCGGGCAGTGCGCGCAGGAACTGACGGCCACCGGCAAGGCCTTGACAGCCGGAGCGCCCGCCACGGGAAAGCGGGTGTTGTTCGTCTGCACGGGCAACAGCGGCCGGTCGCCGATGGCCGAGGCACTGCTGCGGCACCGGGCGGACGTCGAGGTCATGAGTGCGGGCAGCCACCCGAAACCGTTGCACCCCAACGCGATCAGCGCGCTGAAGCCGTACGGGATCAAACTCGAGCACGAGCCGACGCACCTGGACTCCGTGCGCCGCAACCGGTTCGACCTCGTGGTCAGCCTGTGTGACCGGGTGCGCGAGGTCCTGCCCGCCTTCGCCGGCCGGCCGCGGCTGACCCACTGGAGCATTCCCGATCCCGCGCGGGACCCCGATCCCGTCACCGCGTTCCAGCGCACCGCCGAAGAGCTCGACGGGCGCATCCGACTCCTGGAGGTCTGAGATGACCACCGATCCGGCAAGTCTTGTGAGCGTGCGGTACCTCGTCGACGACGTGGATACCTCACTCGCCTTCTACACCGAGAACTTCGGGTTCACGGTCAACACGAACTTCGCGCCTGCCTTCGCCGACGTCGTCCGCGGCAACCTGCGGCTCCTGCTGAGCGGACCGGCCAGCTCGGCGGGCCGGGAGATGCCCGACGGCACCAAGCCCGGCCCCGGCGGCTGGAACCGCATCCACCTGATCGTCGACGACATCGCGGCCGAAGTGGACCGCCTCAAGGGGCAAGGCGTCCGGTTCCGCAGCGACATCGTCAAAGGTCCCGGCGGTCAGCAGATCGTGCTCGAGGACCCGTCCGGCAACCCCGTGGAGCTGTTCCAGCCCGCCTGACTCACCAGGCGACGGGAAGCGAGACCAGCGCGCGGACGTTGGTCTCCATGCGGTACGTCAGCGACGACTCGTCCACGGCCAGCCTCAAGCCGGGGAACCGCTTGAGCACCGACGTCAGCGCGATCCGCAGCTCCAGCTTCGCCAGCTGCGCGCCCAGGCAGTAGTGCGGCCCGAAGCCCATCGCGAGCGGTGCCGCGTTGTCGCGACCGACATCCAGCCGGTCCGGATCCGGGAACACCGAAGGATCCCGGTTGGCGGCCGAGATCACCGGCAGCACCGCGGCACCCGCGGGCAACCGCACGCCGTCCAGTTCGACGGCCTCGGTCGTGACGCGCGGCAGGGTCGCGGCCATCAGACGCGAGAACCGCAGCAGTTCGTCGACCGCGGTGCCCATCAGCGCTGGGTCGTCGATCAACCGCCGCATCTCCGCAGGATGGCGCAGCAGCGTCAGCAGAGAGTTGCCCAGCTGGTTGACGGTCGTGTCGTGCCCCGCGGCGAGCAGCATCTGCAGGTTCGCCAGCAACTCCGCGGACGTCAGGTGCCCACCCTCGTCATGTGCCAGCACCAGTGCGGTGATCAGCTTGCCGTCGGGACGAAGGCGCTTCTCCTCCACCAGGTCGGCGAGGTAGCCCTGCACCTCGTGCTCGACCTCGCTCAGCTCCTCCGGCGTGAGACGCCCGGTCATCAGACGGCCGGTCCAGCGGCGGATGTCCGGCGCGTCGGAGTAGGGCGCTCCGAGCAGCTCGCAGATCACCATCGTCGGCAACGGGGTGCACAGTCCGCTGACCAGGTCGGTGGGGCGTGCGTCCAGCAAGGTGTCGGTGATCGCCTGGACCCGGGGTTCCAGCGACGCGACCATGTGCGGGCTGAACGCGGAGGCCACGAGCTTGCGGGTGCGGGCGTGTTTGCGGCCCTCGATCGACGTGAGCACCAGCGGGTTCGCCGCGGACGGGAGCGTGACGGGGCCACCTGGGCGGGTGGCCTCCTCGCGGCTGAAGCGCGGATCGGTGAGGACTTGCTTGCAGGCGGCGTAGGACAGGGCCAGCCAGATCTCGGTAGGTCCCATCGTGGCGGGCACGACGGGACCGCGTCCGGCGAGGAGCTCCTGGGCTTCCGGTTCGTCGTCCAACGAGCGCGGCGTGGTGAACGGGAACGTGGCGGACATGCCCTGAAGCACGTCGAATCGGCGCGCCCAGTTCACGACGCGGGGGAAGTGATCTTCGTTCCACGGGCTGGACCCACTACGCTTCAGCTGTGGGCATACCGGCGTGGGTCTGGTTCACCGTCGCCGCGGTGGCGGGCGTGGCGGGGTTCGCCCTGCTCGCGACCGACCGGGCGCAACGAACCGCGCGTAATCGTGAACGGCGCCGTTGGGCTGCCCTGCGCGGCTGGCAGTTCGAGGAGACAGACCACGTGCTCCCGACCCGCTGGGAAGCAGGAGCCATCGCGTACTACGGCACCGGGCTCGCCCGTGACGTGGTCGCGGGCTCGACCTTCACCGCGGACGGGCGCAGGCAGGTCTACGTGCTCGACCACGAGACCGGCGGCAAGGTCAACTCCGTGCTGGTCGGCGTGCGCTGCCGCAGAGCGCTGTCGGTGGTGATCGAGCTCTGGCTGTCGACAGTCCCGTTCCAGCGAGACAACGACAAGATGCCGATGCCCGACCTGCTCGGCCCGGTGGGGTCGCGCTACGCCTTCGTCACGGACGTGCCGGCCGCCCGCAAGATCATCACACCCGACCTGATCGATGCCGCCGAGGAGATCGGTGGCGACGTCACGGTCGTCTGGCTGGAGAACGACTGGGTGCTGGCCGCCGCGCCGCCGAACTCGTCGCCCGCGCGCCTGGAGCGGCTGCTGCGCGACATCGGAGAGCTGGCGGACGTCATCGACCCGTTCGACCCGGACCCCTCGGAGCGCGAGGAGCCGGTGGCGGAGGACGACGAGGGTGGCGAGGTCTACCGCCCCTCGTTCGGTCGTAAGCAGCCGTAACCGATTGACGTTGCGTAGTCAGCGGCCGTATGTACTGGGTGTCGTGCCACGCCTAGCTGCGCAATTCCACCCCATCACCAAAGTGGTGTGAGCTAGGTCACACTTCACTCTGTGTAAAACATTTCAGGGTGATTCAGATAGTCCCTGCGTAAGCGTCGTGTCCCCAACCCCCCGGAGGGAAGCACGATGTACGGAGGAAAGGTTGTTCCGCCCGTTGCAGTCGCGGGTACGGCGTCCGTGGTGACGCTGGCCAACACGGGTGCGTCGGTCGGGTGGATGCTGTTCGGCGGAGTCGCTCTGGTCGTTTCGGGCCTCGCACTGCGTCTGTTCGTTCTTCGTCGTCCGGCGAAGAACGGAGCGTGATCATCGGCGTGCTTCCGACCCCGGCCTAGACCCGACTACCGTGCGGTGGCATGCCAACCGCACTGGTGACCGGATCGACCGTCGGGATCGGGGCCGCCTTCGCCCGCAGGCTCGCCGCCGAGGGATATGACCTCGTACTGGTGGCGCGCACCGCGTCCGCGCTCGAGGAGCTCGCGAAGCAGCTGCACGACCGCCACGGAGTTCACGTGGACGTGCTGCCCGCCGACCTCAGCGACTCCGCCGACAGGGCCAAGGTCGAGGCACGCCTCGCCGAGTCGGCCGTCGACCTGCTCGTCAACAACGCCGGCTTCGCCAACTCCGGCGAGTTCTTCGTCACCGACATCGAGAAGCTGCAGTCGCAGCTCGACGTCAACGTTGCCACGGTGCTCAGGCTCAGCAGGGCCGCGATCCCCGCCATGATGGCGCGCGGCAAGGGCGACGTGATCAACGTGTCCAGCGTCGCCAGCTTCCTGCCCGGCCGCGGCACCAGCTACAGCGCCGACAAGGCGTGGGTGACGACGTTCTCCGAGGGCATGAACCTCGCGGCCGAGGGCTCCGGTGTGCGGATCATGGCTCTGTGCCCCGGTTTCGTGCGCACCGAGTTCCACCAGCGCGCGAACATCGACATGTCCAAGACGCCGAGCTGGCTCTACGTCGACGCCGACCGGTTGGTGCACGAGGCCCTGCGCGACCTGCGCCGCGGCAAGCCGTTGTCGATCCCCGGCCTGCAGTACAAGGCCATCGTGACCATCACGCGCCTGCTCCCGCGTCCCTTGGTGCGCAGGATGGCGTCCAGGTTCGCCGGCGGCCGCGGCCGGACGTGATCGGAACCAACAGGAACCAATCGGGCTGATCGCGCGTCGGAGCCCTCGTGAGTGAACAGTTCCACGTCGTGCCGGACGAGCTGCGCGGGTACAGCGAGCTGCTGGACCGCAACGCCCAGCACTTCCTGACCATCAAGGATCACGCGATCTCAAAGGGCGGTGACACCAGCGGGTTCACCGGCCTGCTGACGTTGCTGCACCCCGTCGTGACCGGCGTCGCGAACCTCTACGGGGAGACGTTGGACTTCGCGAACAAGATGATGCTCAAGGACTCCGACGCGCTCAAGAAGACCGCGGAGACCTACGAGAAGGTCGACCTCCACGGCGTCAAGCTGATGGAACAGGCCGGGGGTGGCCGATGACCACGGCCTACGCGGACGTCGACGACCCGTCGGTCGCGCTCAGGGCGGCCGCCGAGGACCGCCCTGGCCGCCAGACCACCAAGGAGCTCATCGAGAAGGCCGGCTGGAAGATCCAGGGCGTCAACTGGATCTACGAGAAGGTCACCGGCGAGAACCTGGTCGAGTCGCTGATCAACCCGCTGCTCGGCGACTTCGAGAAGATCGACGCCAACGCCAACGCGTGGGACCAGGTCGCCAAGGCCCTGGACTCCGTGCGGCACAACGTCGGCGAGGGCGTCGGCCAGCTCAACCCGCACTGGAACGGCTCTGCCGCGCAGGGCTTCGAACGCCGCATGGACACCATGTGGGTCGTCGCGATCGAGGCGGACTCCCAGGTCGCCCGGATCATCGGCAACAAGTTCCAGTCGATGGCCAAGACCTGCCGCACGGCCACCGGCCTGGCGTTGAGCCTGCTGGACAAGCTGGTCACGAAGCTGCTCGAAGCCGCCATGACCTTCTACATCCCGGTCGTCGGGTGGGGTCGCGCGGTGTGGATGGTCTACGACGCGATCCAGATCGTCGACGCCATCCGGAAGATCATCATCGCGATCGAGACGATGATCGAAGGCGTCAAGGGCATGGTCGACGGCATCGTCGCGATGGGTACGGCGTTGATGAAGCTGAAGGACGTCCGCGACGTGAACGACGCTCTCGACGTCGTCGACGGCGTGCAGGACGGCAAGCAGAAGTTCGACAACGGCAAGGCCGCCGTGAAGTCGGGCGCGATCAGTGCGGCCTGGAACGCGTACAAGCTCAACGGCGCCGTGAAGGCGAGCGACAGGCCCGCTCCTGCGCCTGCTCCGGCTCCCAGCACCGGAGGACAGCCGTGACGTTCCCCTACGACCAGGCCCGGCTGCAGGCGTTGTTCAACGACGTCGACACCCGCATGGCGTCGGTCGAGCAGATCGCCAGGGAGGCCAGTCAGGTGCAGCTGCGGTCGAAGGGACTCAGCGAGCAGGACCTGGCCGAGATCGAGCGTGTCGCGCGCGGTGGCAAGGCGCCGGCCGAGCTCGCGGACCTGCAGACCCGCATCGACTCGGGCGAGTTCAGCTGGAAGGACGTCGCCGAAGGGCGCGTCCTGAACGACGAGGGCGTGCAACGAGCCCTCGCCGGTTCGGTTTCCGACTTCCAGCGCGCCTACACCGCGATCGAGGAGGGCCAGGACATCGAGGACATCATCGCCTCTGGCACTCCCGCGGCCCGGCCACCTCGTGCTGACGACGACGAGGACGACGGCCCGAGCCACTTCCGCAAGGACGCCTGGTAGGTCAGCCTCCGAGCGCGCTCCAGTCGAAGTCGCCGCTGATGCGACCCGTGCCGGCACCACGCACGATGTCGAACATCAGAGCTCCGGCGACGGCCAGTGAGCGCACCGGCTCAGCGACGCCGGGACGGATTCGCACGACGTCCCGGCGCACTCGCCTGCCAGCCCGCTTGGCCAGGTGACCGACCTGCATGTGAACGACATCACCGAGGACGCACAACTGCCTGCCGTTCGCGTCGTGGAGTCCCTGCAGCCTGTCGGTCTGCCGCTTCAACGACCCGATGAGCTGACCGGTCGCGGTGGTGACCTGGATGTGCGGCTTGCGGCCGAAGGGCTTGCGGATGTGCATCAGCGGCTGACCACCCGGTGCCGTGACCACGAGGTCGTACGACGTCCACCCGTTGAACCCGGTGTGCCTCAACGGCCGCTGCAGCCCAGGCCCGGTGCGTTCGCTCACGAAGGCCAGCGGCACGTCCTGCTCGGTGAACACCTGCACGCGGTAATGCGGCCGGGACAACAGGCTCAGGAAGTTGTGCGGGTGTTCGACGAGGAAGACATCCGTGCTCAACAGACTCACGGTGATGCAGCGTACGAGGCACCGGAGCCGCGTGTGTGCGAAGCTGACGACCCGTGCGAACTGAAGTGGTCTTGGACGCGAACGCGAAGTCGGAACTCGCTCGTCTGGTGAGCGAATTGGCCGTCGTGCACGGCAAGGTAACTCTCTCCAGCGGCAAGGAAGCCGACTACTACGTCGACCTGCGCCGGGCGACGCTGCACCACGCGGCATCCCCCCTGATCGGCAAGCTCCTCCGCCAGCTCACGAGCGACTGGGACTTCGTCGCTGTGGGCGGTCTCACGCTCGGCGCCGATCCGGTCGCCTACGCGATGATGCACTCGGCCGCGGCCGACGGTGATGTGCTCGACGCCTTCGTGGTCCGCAAGGCCAACAAGGCGCACGGCATGCAGCGCCAGATCGAGGGCATCGACGTGCGCGGTCAGCGGGTGCTGGCCGTCGAGGACACCTCCACCACCGGCAGTTCTGTGCTCACGGCCGTCACGGCGCTGCGGGAGCACGGTGCCGACGTGATCGGTGTCGCCACGGTCGTCGACCGAGGCACGGGCGCCAAGGAGGCCATCGAGGCCGAGGGGCTGCAGTACCGGTACTTGCTGGACCTGAACGACCTGGGTCTCGCCTAACCGGGTTTTATCGAGCGCGCTTTGAGTCACCCCGTCCTACATTGGAGGACGGGGTGGTGCGAATGGCCAGGTTCTTCGCAGAAGCGGTCATGGGGCTGCACTTCGCCGTGCTGGCGTTCCTGCTCCTGGGCGGGTTCGTCGCATGGCGCTGGCGCGGCGTGATCTACCCGCACCTGGTGATAGGTGCGTGGGCGATCCTCAGCCTGCTGGTGCCGGTGACGTGCCCGTTGACGTCCGCGGAGGAGTTCTTCCGCGCACAGGCGGGGATGCCGTCGCTGGGCACCGGCTTCATCGACTACTACATCGACGGCGTCTGGTACCCGGAGAGCGCGTCGACGCTGGTGCAGCTGGTGCTGGGGTCGATCGTGATCGTGTCGTGGATCGGCTTCTATGCTGGCCACCGTGCTGCTCGAAGGCTTTCACGCTGTTAAGCACGCGCTGCGCTTCGGCGCCGCGGTGCATCCGTTGATCACGACGGACCTGAGTGCGGCCATCAGCCTCGCCGAGACGCACGCGCCGGACCTCGTGGAGCAGTTCAAGGCCGCCACGGAGGTCGACCAGGCGCACTTCAAGATCCGCGTCGGGCGCACGCACCCGACCGGGGTGGCCGGGTTCGCGGACCAGCCGAACCTGCCGTTCGACCGGGGAACGCCGGTCGTGCTGCTCGACAACCCGCGCAACCTCGGCAACTTCGGTGCCACGATCCGCGTGGCGGCGGGTTTGAACGCGGGCGGCGTGATCTCCACCGGCGACGTGGACCCGTGGCACCCCAACGTTCTCAGGGGCTCGGCGGGCCTGCACTTCGCGCTGCCGGTGGCCAAGGTCGAGAGCCTCGACTTCGCCGGCGAGCTGATCGCGTTCGACGCGGACGGCGATCTGCTGCGAGGCCCGATCCCCGACGACGCCGTGCTGGCGTTCGGTTCGGAACGCCACGGACTCTCACCAGAAGTCCGGGAGAAGGCCACCAGGATCGTCCGGCTGCCGATGCGCGAGAAGGTCAGCAGTTACAACCTGACAACTTCCGTGGCCATGGGCCTCTACCACTGGGTGATTCACCGAGCGTCTTGACCGGTCAAGCACTCACCATGATTCAGTGGTGATCGCGAAACTGCTGGCGGCGCGCGCGGGCGTTGC
Source organism: Pseudonocardiales bacterium (assembly GCA_032230575.1). Taxonomy (GTDB): domain Bacteria; phylum Actinomycetota; class Actinomycetes; order Mycobacteriales; family Pseudonocardiaceae; genus Lentzea. The sequence continues at coordinate 8,324 of JAVXWK010000570.1, forward strand.
CGAGCGCGCGGTGTACTCCAGGCACCTGCGGCGCGTCTGGGGTGTGCCGGGCACGCTGCTCGGGGCACGGGTGTGGCCCCCGCTCTTCCGGGACAAGCTGCACCTCCGCTTCAACTACTGGTGGCAGGCGCACCTGCTGGACTGCATGATCGACGGCTACCTGCGTTCGCCGAACGAGCTGCGCAAGGCGGGCATCATCAAGGTCGTGCGGGGCATCCGGACGCGCAACGTCCTCGGCTGGACGAACAACTACTACGACGACATCGCGTGGCTCGGCCTCGCCCTGCAACGCGCCGAGAACGTCGTCGGCATCGCGAAACCCAAGGCGCTCAAGGCGATCGCCGAGCAGTTGCGCGACGGCTGGACCGACCACGCGGGCGGCGGCATCTGGTGGAAGCGCAAGGACGACTTCAAGAACGTTCCTGCCAACGGTCCGGCCGCGATCTTCCTGGCACGGCAGAACGAACGCACCGACCTCGCCCGCGCACGGTCCACCGTGGACTGGATCGAGGACAACCTCGTCGACCCGGGAAGCGGTCTCGCGTGGGACGGCCTGCACGTCCACCCGAACGGCGAGATCCGCGAGTACGAGAAGAACATCTACACGTACTGCCAAGGAGTTCTGCTCGGCGCGTGCGTCGAGCTGGCCAGGCACGGGCAGCAGGACAAGTGGCTCGACAAGGCCGCCCGCACGATCACCGCGGTGCACGACGACCTGGCCGTCAACGGCGTGATCAGGGGGCAGGGCGGCGGGGACGGCGGCTTGTTCGCGGGCATCCTCACCCGCTACCTCGCGCAGGCCGTGCTGACGATCCTGGAGCTCGACCCCGACCGGCACGAGACCGCGGACCTGGCCAGGGAGCTGGTGATCCAGTCGGCGGAGTCGGCGTGGCTCAACCGCGTGATGGCGGTGAGCGGCCCGCTGTTCGGTCCGGAGTGGACGGTCCCGGCGGACGAGCGCGAAGGGCGCGACCTGTCCGTCCAGCTCGGCGGCTGGATGTGCCTGGAAGCGGCAGCCCTGCTGGAACGGCACGGCCTGGCTACCCCTTGAGGTAGCTCAGCAACGTCTTGGCGTCCTCGCGGAACTGCTCGGGCGAGTCGTCGATCACGAACTCCAGCAACGCGTTGCGCTCGATCCCGTCGCGCGCGAGCTCGGTCAGCACCGGCTTCCACAGGTCACGACGGGCGGCGAGCGGCAGCCGTTGCTGGAAACCCCCTTCACCCCACGAGAAGACGTGCGCGGTCACGGGTTCCAGCGTCCGCACCTCGTGCACGGCGGAGAACACGTCCTGGCCTCCGCGCGGCTGCCAGTACGGCACCACGCCGTCGACCTCGTCGAGCAGCTGCACCGCGGACTCCAGCGTGTCCGTCAGCGTGTTCTGGTGGTACTCCAACGCGATCCGCGTGCCCATCGCGTCGGCGTGCTCGACGGCGTGCTGCAACGCCTCGATCACCGGCCCGCGGTCGGGACACTCGGCCGACCCGGACGTCCCGGCCCAGACCCGCACGAACGGCGCGTCCAGCTCGGCCGCCGTCTCCAGGATCGCGGCCAGTTCGCCGCGATCGGAAACACCCGCGCGGTAGTACGACCCGTACGCGGCGACCTTCAGCCCGGTGTCCAGAGCACGCCGCGCCGCCTCGAAGTCGCCGGGCGGTACGTGCACGTCACCGCCCCACTCCACGGCCTGCAGCCCGCACTCCGTCGCCAGCTCACCGATCTCGGAGACCGTGAGCTGCCGGAACGTCACCGAGACGAGGCCGGGGGTCAGCATCCGCAGGACTGCCGGTGCATCAGCGAGGGCGCGAGCCGGATGGTCTCGGGTGGCCTGGTCGGGTCGGCGATGCTGGCCAGCAGCAGCTTCACCGCGGTCCTGCCGATCTCCTCGACGG
>JAVXWK010000604.1:0-8491 GCA_032230575.1 Pseudonocardiales bacterium
GATTGCCTTGTCCGTCTCCCCGGAACGCATGCTGATCTTTCGACGGCCGAGAGTCGCGACGTACCGACCCTCGAGGTCATTGACGACGTCCATCCCGTACTCCTGGCCGGGCAACAGCTCTTGGACGATCACACAGCGGCCCGGGTCCTGCGAGCTCGGGCTCGCCAGGGCGCTCCTGTGGACCTTCTTCGCGACATGGTCGTAGAGGAGCCGGAGCTCGTCGATGCCGTCGGCCACCTCGACCGCAATGGAGGCCGTCCCCCACCGCGGCTTGACGACGAGCGGAAACGCCAGGTCGTGTCGATCGGTGGCGGTTGCAACCTCATCAAGGGACAGGTACGTCATCGGCGCGCTCAGGCCGCAAGACTGGAGGAAGCGCACGGTTTCCCACTTGTCGAAGCAGATGTCGACCACCTCACGAGACGACACGGCCAGCGTTGTGCCTACGGCGGCGAAGTCCTCGCGGCGGTCGGCCAGGAACGGCAACTCGAAATCGTTGAGTGAGACGAGGAGTCGTACGTCTTCGTCGTGGCAGATGCCCAGCAGGGCGTCGACTCCCGTCGGCGCGTTCACAGCTGGGACAACGTGGGCCCGATCCGCCTCCCTCAGGGCTGGCGCATCAGAAGAGGCATCGGCGGCAATGACGAGCCCATCGGTGCCCAATGCTGACCTGAAGCAACGCACGAGGTGGTTGCGTCGGCCGGCGCAGGTCACCAAGACGTTCACGGTCGTCCCGCCGAGCCGGACGGGGGCAACTCTGGGCCGCCGCGAACCCGTGGTCTGGTCATCAGCACCTCCGCAAGTGCGAGCACGAGCGGAAGCACGTTCTCGGCCGAGGTACGACGGTACCAGTGCGTCCCTGATCCGTCGGCCGCTCTATAGGGCGCCAAACGGGTGACCGGTCCAACAGCGTCGTGCACGGCTCTTTGCCCCGCCTTGGGGAACAGCCGACCCGGAGTGGGTTCAGGAGAACAGGCCTGCCGCCGATGTACCCGCCAAGCGCACAAATCGCGGGGAGAGACTCACAATGTCATCGGTGATCGGCAAGACTCACGGTCAGACGGGCCCTGAGTCGTCTTACGACGTCCGTCACTCGTCTCGTCGACCAAGTACCGTCGGGTTGGTGCTTGTCGTAGCGATGTGCTCCCTTCTCGTCGCTGCCATGGCCGTGCCGGCCCAGGCCCAGGCGCGCGTCGACGGCGGGGTGATTGCGCTCTACACCTTCAACGAGCGATCCGGTCGCGTCGTTCATGACGTGTCGAAGAACGGCAGCCCCCTGGACCTGCACATTGCCAAGCGGTCGGCCGTCCGCTGGAGTCGCGGTGGTCTCGTGGTGCGGAAGCCGACGAGGATCACCTCACGGAAGGCGGCCAGCAAGATCTCCAAGCGCATCCGAGCGACCGAACAGGTCACCGTGGAGGCGTGGCTTCGTCCGGCGGCTGCACGCGGAAACCACAATCAGATGATCGTCGGCGTGGCGGGGCAGGCCGGGGGCCGCAACATTGGGCTGGACCAGGGACGCCGAGCCTCATCACGGCGCACGTACCTGGGCAGCATGCGGTCGACGGTGACATCGCCGCGAGGTGAAGGGTTGGCCTCAAAGGGAAGAGTAAGCAGCAAGCTGACCCACGTCGTCTACACACGTGAACCGTTTGGTGACGAACGGCTGTACGTGAATGGCCGAATCGCGGCGAGCGGCACGTTGAACGGTGGGCTCAGCAACTGGGCGGCGTCCCATAGGCTGGTGCTGGCTCGCAACTTCGGGTCGCATAGCGCGTGGCTGGGGGAGTATCGATTGATCGCCTTCTACGACCGAGCGCTCTCCGGTGACGAGGTGCGCCGCAACTATGCATCGGGCTCAGAAGGTAGGTCCCGCTCGTCGTCAAGGACTCCGGTCGCGGCCACGTCGTCAGGCGATTCTCCCTCTGGCGCCGGGCTGAACCGACCTGCAGCGCCAGTCGTCTCGCGGCCTCCGGACGGGTCGGCCCCGCTGCTCATCAAGCACGGATGGGACATGCCGTCTCCGGTCTTCGTAAGAGACCATGTCGCTGCCATGGAGCGGATGCCCTTCGACGGTCTGACCATCGCCCTGCCTGGACTCGGCAGCAAGGTTCAGAGGTCGGCACCCGTGAGCTACGAGCAGTTCCGGGATGCACTGTCACCCCTGGCGGCCACGAAGTTCACGACGCTCAACCACAACTTCGCAACGGTCTATGCGACCCCCGCGGGCAGCTACTTCGACGACTACTCCGTCCCAGTCGCCAACTTCGCCAACCTGGCGCGGGCTGCACGCGAGGCCGGTCTTGCGGGGATCCTCTACGACAACGAGGAGTACTTCGGCTCCGTGTCGAATTACCCCGGCGCATGTCCGGGCCACACTCTTGCGGAGTGCCAGGCGCAGGCCAGGCTCCGCGGTCGCCAGGTCATGGACGCCATGCGGGCGGTCTGGCCGGACGTGAGAGTGATGAGCTTTTACGGTCCGTGGGTCAGCGAGGCGAAGACGTTCGGAGCGCTCAGGGGGCTGGTCGGCTACAACGACGTGTCTGCCGAAAACGAGCTGATGGGGCCCTTCTTCGTCGGAATGGCGCAGTCGGCAAGTGGAACGCCGGCGCAACTCATCGACGGTGGGGAGATCTACACCGCGCGGACGGAATCCGAGTTCGCAGCCGTGAAGCAGTGGCAGACCGTCGGGATGCCGGCGGAGAGCGACCTGATCCCGGAGGCGCTGAAGCCGAGCTGGGCTGCGACGGTACGGAACGGCTTTGGCATCTACGACCAGCCGTGGTTGAACGTCGACATGAACGTTGACATTTGGCAATCCACGATCACCAACGCCTTGAAGTCCACAGACCACTACGTCTGGCTCTACACGGAGCGGTATGACTGGTGGGGCAGTGGCTGGCCGGCGACCCCTGTGCCCACAGCCTGGGTCGCAGCCACCAGGACGGCCCGTAGCGCCGCAATTGGCTGACGGCGCGCCCCGCCGAGCCCTTTGGCTCAGGCCCGACTGCGAACGTCGACCAGAACCGTGCCGACCAGCGGGCCGCCTACCTGGGTTAGCAGGTCGCGGGCCCTGCGCAGGGCCGCTCGGCGTGTCCGGCCGCTGCGTGCGACCAGCAGGGTCGCGTCGGCGAAGGTCGCCAGGAGCGCCGTCTCCGACGCCCCTAGGATGGGCGGGCTGAGCAGTACGACGATCTCGTCACGGGCGGCCAGCCGGTCGAAGATGCGCTGGGTAAAAACGTGAGCCAAGGCGTCGGCGGGTGGCCCGTCCAGCTGACCGGGAGGCACGACCCAGAGTTCGGCCACGCCGGTCTCGTTGGTTTGGGCCGCCGCGTCCAGGGTCCCGGTCCCCATCAGCACGCTGGCCATGCCGGGCCCTTCCAGAGGCCCGAAGAACTCCTCGAGCCGTCGCGGGTGCCGAAAGTCGGCCGATGTCAAGATGGTCGGGCGGCCGGAGAGCGCGAAAGCCACTGCCAGATTTGCCGCGACCGCAGCCGCGCCGTCGTCGTCCAACGCGCTGGTGACCTGGAGCACTCCGAACGGCTTTTCCACCCCTGAAGAGGTCAACAGCGTCCGCAGGTTGCGGTAGGCCTCTGCTGCCCGATGGTCCGGTGCGGTGAGCAACACCACGTCGCTGGGCTCGTGGGGTCGCGGGCGCGCCCGCGCCAGGATGCCCTGCCACAGCGACCGCAGTCCTCCGACGGCGGGCGGGATCGTCCCGGTGACGCCCACTTGGCTGTCCCCGACCGCCTCACCGATGTGGCGGACCGATCCGTCGGAGAACTCCACGATGCCAGCCAGCGCTACCGCGAGAAGCAGCCCGACCACCACGGCGAGCAAGACTGTGTTCGCGGGCGAGAGGCCTTTCGGGTCGGCGGGAGCCACTGCTCGTGAGACCACCTGCTCTCCTTGCAGCGGCGACAGCGCAGACCTCACCTGTAGGTCGTTCAAAGCAGTCTCGTACGCCGATCGCTGTGCTTGCAGCTGCTTGAGCCTCGGGTCATCTGGAGCAACGTTTCCAGAGGACTCCAGCTCAGCGATCTGGCTCTCCGTGGTCGCAACGGATCCCCGTAGCCTCTGGGTTGCGGAGGCGACCTGTGCTTCGGCAGCATCACGGCGAATCCCGATGAGGGCGTCTGCGTATGCATTGGCTCCGCGGGCCGCCAGCGTTCGCGTTCGCGCCGTTACGGTGAATGTGATGACCCCGGTTTCGGCCTGACTGGCCACGGACGCGGCCACGCGTTGACCAAGCTGCTGTTGTGCCCGCTGCTCCACCTCCCGGCTCCTGGCCAGCTGGCCGACGGAGGTGACGTCGAGACTTGTGGGAGTGGCGGAGTTCGGGTCCGTGCTGGCGATCGACACATCGGTCGCAGCCTCGTAGGTAGGAGCCCGGACGAGCAGGTATACGGCAGCTGACACGACAACTACGAACACCGTCGTCGCGATCAGCGCCCAGCGTCGCCGCAGCACTCGCAGCCAATGCGACAACTGAAGATCCTGCTCGGCCGCAGGAACGTCCATTCTCCGACTCCAAACTGACCTTGGCATTATTCTGAGCCGTACGCGCCCGTCCGCCGGGAGCACGGGCACAATTGTGGCTCGACCAGTATCGCAGGACGCAGTCTCGTCGAGGCCGTATAGAACGCACGTCAACCGGACGGGGCAGCGCAATGACGCTGGACAGAGCGGTCCACCCGCGGTCCGAGCGTGCGTTCAACCGGCCAGGCGCCCCGGTCATGCACCCGGTCACGGCAGCCCCGGTGCCCGGCCGGTGGGGCCCGTCTCCTCGATCGTTCGCGGTCTTCCTCCTCTGCGCCTACGTGTTCCTCCTGCCGGTGCAGGTGTCGGTTCCCGGTGGGCGGGTGGCGCCCTCGGATGCGTTCCTGCTCCTGTATCTGCTGATCTGGTTCCCGCGCATCACACGCGTTCCGAGCGGATGGAGTCGTTGGCACCCGGCTCTGGTAGCCGTGTTCGCCATGGGTTCGCTCGTTGCGTACGCGCGCACGGGTGGCGTTTCGCTCTACGCCCTCGGCCCCAAGACCGCAGGCCTGCTGTTCCTGCTGGTGGGCTACACGGTATTGCTGGACCACTGCACGTCCGTCGCCCGGACCCGGCTCCTGCTGCAATGGTTCGTGGCGGGCGTCGTGCTCAATGCCGCCGTAGCTCTTGCTTTCTACGCCGTCCAGAGGGCCGGCCTCCTGTCGACTAGTCGCATCAACTATGACGACGCTCGACTGTCCGGCCTGCTCATCGATCCCAACGCGTTCGGCGGGATCGCCGTGGTGGCACTCGTGCTGCATCTGTGGACCGTCGCATCGCCCGCTCCGGTCTGGCCGTGGAAGTGGCCGCGCGCGGTGGGTCTCCTGCTGCTGGTGGCTTTGGCTTTGACGTTCTCAAGGTCGGCGTGGATCGCTTTCGTCGCTTCGGCGCTGGCAGCGCTGCTGATCCATGGCAGAGCAGCCCTGCGGCCCCTGTCCAAGCTCTATGTCGCCTCGCTGGGCATCGGGGTGGGGCTAGCACTCGCCTACCTTCCGGACCTGACGAGCCTGGCTCTGCGACCGGACCAGGTCACCGGCAGGGTGAGCATCCTGCGAGATGCCTTCGGCGACTTCGCCCACAGCCCGGTGTTCGGAATCGGTCTTGGCGCATCGGTTGAAGAGCATGGGGTCATCATCCACAACACGACGGCCTGGTTCGCGACCGAGCTGGGCGTCATCGGCCTCATAGTGTTCCTCGGTTTTGTGGGCTGGTACCTCCGTGGTCTGCTCGCCCTCGCCCTCCACCAGGTCGATCCCATCCGAAGCCTCGCTCTCGCAATCCTGCTTGCTCAGGTAGCGATGCTCGGGCTCTCCGTGGGCATCGAGGCGTTCTATCAGCGCTACTGGTGGGTTCTCTTCGCGGCCGCCGGTGGTCTCTTCGCCACCCGGGTGAAGTCCCGAGACGAAGCAGACGTATGAGCCGGGGCATGGTCAGGCAGGCACCGTGGGGGCTGCTCGATCAAGGACTGTCCAGCGGCACCAACCTGTTGCTGACCCTGTTGGTCGCCCGAGAGCTGAGCGCGCAGGACTTCGGCGGCTTCTCGCTCTGTTACGTGGTCTACATGCTCGCCGTCGGGCTGGCGCGCGCGACAGGCAACCGTCCCTTCACCATCGAGCACGCCCTGAGCGACACGACGCGCTTTCGCGAGGAAGCACGCGGGCTGCTGGGCTACTCCCTTGCCTTCGCCCTGGTCTGCGGCCTCTTCCTGATGGCCGCGGGGCTAGCGTCGAACGGGCCCGTAGCGACCGGTTTGCTCGTTCTGGCCATCCTGGTCCCGGGGTTGCTCCTCCAGGATGCGGTGCGGGGGATCTTCTTCGCGCAAAGGGCGGCTGAGCATGCTTGCCTCAACGATGCGATTTGGGCCGTGCTCCAGCTCTCCGCGCTGGCCGGCCTGCTTATCGCCGTCCCGGATCCTCCGCTCTGGGCGTTTCTCGTCGCGTGGGGTGTACCCGGCGCGGTGGCGGCGCTGTGCGGGCTGCTGCAGCTTCGCCTGGTCCCGATGCAGCTCTGGAGACCTCGCTGGATCAAGCGCTACCGCCGGCTGTCGCTTCCCCTTGCGTCCAACCTCCTCCTGACGGCCCTGCCCGCCTATCTCCTGTACCTCGCCATGCCGGCGCTGAGCGACCTTCGCCAGCTCGGCATTCTGCGCGGGGCGTACGTCTTCTTCGGACCGTTGAACGTAGTGTTCACCGGCGTCTCCCTCGTGGCCCTCCCGGCCGTCTTGCGCTTGCTCGCCAGTCAGTCGGGCCGCCGGTTGTCGAACCAGCTCTCGCTCGTCCTAGGTCTGGTGGCCGCGGCGTGGGGACTGCTGGTGGTGCTCCTGCCCGACGCCGCAGGTGAGGCGATCCTCGGACCCATCTGGGACGACACCAGGGCCGCGCGGCTGTGGCTCGCCGTCAGTCTTGTCGCTGAGGCCGTTCTTGTCGGTCCTGAGACGATCATGTCCGGTCTGGGCCGCCCGGCCCGCATGACGGCGGTCCGATCGATCGGTGCCGGCGTCACGTTGGCCGTGGGGGTTGCGCTGACCCTGACGCACGGAGCCGTGGGGGCGGCCGCCGGTTTTGCGATCGGTTACTGGACGGCCGCGATCCTCGCCGTGTTCGAGGCGTCCAGACTCACTGGCATCCTGGCACGCGTGCAGCCGGAGTCGATGCGAGTGAACCCACTGGCCGGCAGTGCCATGATCGATGATGGCTACCTGGCGTTCGGTGCCACCGATCCCGCAGACGCGGACCGCACCTAACCCTTGCTCGGCGCTCCGATTGCACCGTCGTTTCATCCCTGAAGGCTTCCAGGCGGGTCGCCGGCGCGGATTGTCTCGGAACCCAGGAAGTCGGGCGTCGTCGCGTGCCCGGCGGCGGCTATCCCTTCGGGCCGAACGACCTTGCGGAGTGTCGCGGCGAGGATCCGCAGATCCATGGCGAAGGACGCGTGCTCGACGTAGCGCACGTCATGCAGGAACTTGTCTTCCCAGGACAGGGCGTTGCGACCGTTGACCTGCGCCAAGCCGGTCAGGCCGGGCCGCACGTCATGGCGCCGGGCCTGGTCCGAGGAGTAGCGGTCCAGGTAGCGAGGTAGCAATGGTCGCGGACCGACGAGACTCATGTCTCCCCGCACGACGTGTACGAGCTGGGGAAGCTCGTCCAGACTCGTCGCACGGAGCCAGCGGCCGGTCCTGCCGAGGCGCTGCTCTTCGGGTACGTCGTTGCCGTGTGCATCGAGCGGGGGGCCCATGCTGCGGAACTTCCAGAGGACGAAGATGCGCCCCTGCAGGCCGGTCCGTTGCTGGGTGAAGAAGACGGGTCGGCCGATCGACAGACGCACGGCCACTGCCACGATGACCAGGATGGGTGCGCAGAGCGCCAGCAGGAGCACAGCAACGATGACGTCGATGACACGCTTGGCCGGATGCGACGGCCACGACGCCGTCATGGCCGCGACCGCCCTGCGGCGGAAGGGGTTCCTAGGACGGCCTGGACCACGCGTTCCTGTTGCTTGGGCGTCAGGGCAGAGCCGCTGGGCAGGCAGATGCCGTTCCGGAACAACTGCTCGCCGACGCTGCCTCCCACAGTCTCAGCCTTACGGAACACTGGCTGCAGGTGCATCGGCTTCCACGTCGGCCGCGCCTCGATATTCTGTTGAGACAGTTGCTCGATGACGTCACCGGACGTGGCTCCGAACAGGCGCTGCTCCACCACGACACAGGTGAGCCAGCAGTTCGAGGTGCCATACCCGGCGACCGGCATCATGCTCAGCCCGGCGACGTCCTCGAAAGCACGTGCGTACCGGTCGTTGATCCGCTGGCGTGCCTCGACGCGTTCGTCGAGCTGCGCGAGCTGGGCTCGGCCGACTGCGGCGAGCAGGTTGCTCAGGCGGTAGTTGTAGCCGATGTCGCGGTGTTCGTAGTGCAGGACGGGCTCGCGCGCCTGCGTCGCGAGGTGCTTCGCGGCGT